>JACCYU010000148.1 GCA_013696315.1 Gammaproteobacteria bacterium
GCCTTGAAGTAATCCACGCTCCAGTCGAAAAATTCCAGCAGCCGCGTCAGCTCCGGAGGAGCGTGGCTTTCCCCTTGGGCGGCTCGACGATCTCGCGACCGGCGGAGTCGGCGCGCCTCCGGCTCGACTGCCGCCCAGGCTTTGCGCCATGCTTCGAAGCGGCTGGCGAGCTCATTCAACTCGGCCGCGCGCTGAGCGGCGGTCAACTTGGTGATGAGCAATTCCTCTGCCTCCAGCAACCGCGCCTCCAGCTTCACTACCGCGACGCGCACGGTTTCTTCCGGCACCTTTTTGGCCCCCACCGGCGGGGTGACAAAAGCGGGCACGGCCGTGGGTATCGCCGATGGTCCCGGCCCGGTATGAATCGGTGCCGCTGCAGTATTTCCCAGGCGACGCAAGGACTGGCGCTGTGACGACACATCGGGTGGTGCGCCCGTCCCGCCTGCACCGGCGGGCGCGGCAAGCGTCGAGGTGACGGCATCGAGCGTGCGGTACAGCGTGTCCAGTGCGTCGGTAGATGGGACGCTTTCCCCCCGTTTCCAGGCGCCGAACACGTCTTCCACCGACTGGCAAAGCGATTCGATTTCGGTTAAGTCCACCGCGCGCGCGGCGCCTTTCAAACTGTGCGCCGCACGGAACACCGTCTCCACGATCTTGCGGTGCGCGTCGGGCGCTGGTGTTTTTTCCAGTTCCAGCAAGCCTGCGGAGATCGCCCGCAAGTGCTCGTCGGCTTCGACTTTGAAAGTCGCCCGCAGTTGTCGCAAAAATTCTTCGTCCCCGGTGCTCATGATGTCTTGAATTGTGCGGGAAGCACGGAGACCTTCACCGCGGCGCGAGCTTTATCCTTCGGCATAATGGCAGCGGCAGTCGTGCCGGACTTGCGCACGTGGGCTTACGCCGGCTAGACCTGGTATCGGGCCACCATTAGCCTGAGTTGCTGACCAAGCTCATTGAGGTTACGCGCCGCGCTCTCCAATTGTTTCGCGCCCGTGACGTTCTGGGTGCTCGCTTGCTTGATGCTCTCCATGGCGCCGCCCACCTGGTCCACGCCCACCAACTGCTGTTGGCTGGAGACGGCGATCTGCGTCGCCGCCTGCGCCGCCTCGCTCACGCTGCCGGCCAGCGCCTGAATCGAATCGCCCGCCTTTTCGGTCTGCCCCGTTCCGGCTGCTACCGCCTTACTACCTTCCTCGGTTGCCATCACGGCCGCGCTGGTAGCCTTCTGAATGTCTCCCAGGATGGCGCGCACATGACTGGTTGCCTGCCGGGATTGCTCGGCCAGACTCTTTACTTCCTGCGCCACCACGCCGAAGCCCTTGCCGTGTTCGCCCGCCTTGGCTGCCTCGATAGAAGCGTTAACCGCCAGCAGATTCGATTGCGCGGCGAGGTCTTCCACGGTCGCGATGATCTGGCCGATGGCATGGCTCTGTTCAGAGAGCCGTACCATGCTCGCGGCAATCTCTTCCATCTGCTCGCGGATACGATTCATGCCCGCCACGACGTCATCGGCCGCCTTGCGTCCAGTCTGGGCGATCTGTGCAGCCTTGTGCGTGCTGTCGGAGACCAGCCTGGCCTTCTGGTTTGCCACCTGCGCGGTCTGCCGGACTTCTTCCACCGTAGTGGTGGCCTCGCTCACCGCCGCGGCGGACTCGCTGGCGCTAGCGGCGAGCTGGTTAGTGGAGGCGACGATTTCGCTCGCGGATGCGCCCAGGACATTGGCGCCTTCGGCCAGCGCGCCGATCTGCGCGCGAAGGTCGTCGGACATCCGCGCAAAGGCATTGCCGACAATGTCGTCCGGGGATTGAGGTTTAAGCGCCGAGCGCAGGTCGCCGGAAGCGATCTGCGCCGCCGCGGCGGCCATGGCGCGCAGAGACTGGGTCATGCGTTCGAGGGCGCGGGCCAACGCACCCACTTCGTCGCCGCGGGTGGTGGCCGGCAAACTCCCGCTGAGATCGCCGACCGTAATCCGCTCGGCAACCGCTGTGAGTTGCCGCAGCGGCCCCGCGATATTGCGCGTGATGATCAACCCGGTTATAGCCGCGAGCACCAGCGCGGCGAGGGTGCCCAGCACGATGATTGCTTTCGCATTTTGGGCCTCGGTCTCCGCCCGGTCCACACGCGTCTGAAGTATGGCCTCCTCTTCGCTTTGCATCGTGCCCAAAACCTTGCGGATCTTGTCCATGAATGCCTTGCCCTTGCCGCTCTTGATAATCGCGCTGGCGGCCTGCACGCCCTTGGTCCGGCGGGCGTCGACGTTTGCGCTGGCAACGGCGACCCTGTTTTTCACCAACGGCTCGAGCACGTGGAGGCGTTGCTGCTGGTGCGGGTTACCTGCCGTCATGTTCCGAAGGGGGTCAAGTCTGGCCAGGGCGGCGTGATACGGCTGCAGGTAACTCTCCTCGCCGGTGATGACATACCCTCGGTCGCCGTTCTCTACATCCGTCAACAGCGAGAGCATTCCGGTGAGCTGTGTCAGCACGTCGGAGGTATGCTTGCGCGCATCTGATACCTCGATCAGCTGGATTGTGGTGTGATAGGAGAACCCACCGACAATCAGGAAAATCATCAAGGTGAGGCCGAAGCCGGCAGCGATCTTGGTTCCAACAGTCCATTTCATGGCGAGTGTCTCCGGTAGGTATCCGCTTTCAGTTTTCCACTTCCTCGTGTACCAGTATCTGCGGGTCCGCCAGGATCCGGTCCATGTCGAGCACCACGAGACGTTCCGCGGTCATGCCTTTCAGGTAGTTGTCGCAAATCCCTGTGTGGGTCGGCAGCGAAGCCTGCAAGCTGTCCACGGGGATGATCCGAACGCCCACGATGACATCCGCCAGCAAACCCAGTTCGAGACCGTTGCCGCGGACGAGGATGATGCGGTGCAGGTCGGTCAACCCCATATCTGACAGATCGAAGAACTTCTTGATGTCGATCACCGGGGTAATGCGGCCTCGCACGTTCACAATTCCAAGTACAAACGGCTGGGTACAAGGCAGCGGCGTCAGATCCTTCAGCGGATATACCACGTTCACAAAACGGGTCTCCAGCGCATAGCATTCCTGTGCCAGGCGAAACTCCACTACCTCGAGCGAAGTCTCCGCCGCCGGGATGCTTTGGGGCGGGCGGGCCAGAACTCTTGCGCGGGCGCGGAGGATTTCTCTGTTATCTGGCGTGGAAGCGGCGCGGCTCTCATCGATCATGGCGACTTTTCACGTTCCGTTATTGAAGCGAGGGTCTGAGCGAGTTGGCCGGCCGTGAGGCCGTCCGGCTCCAGCAGGAGATCGTCCGGCTTGTAACGGCGCAGGAAATACAGTGCGTTGGCGAAATGCTTGTTCCCCGCGCCGGTATTGCCGCGGTTGCGAGCGAGATTGCCGAGCGCGAAGTGGGCCAGCACGAAGCCCTGGTCGAGATAGATCACCCGCCGCAGCGATGCGCGCGCTTGCTTAGGCTCGGCGTGCTCCAGCAGAACGACCGCACGCAGATAGTGGGCGGCAGGGTTCAGTTTGTCCGCGGTAATCCAGCGGTCACACCATGCCAGCGCGTCGACCAGCCTGCCCTGGTTAGCCAGCGCGCGCGCAAGCAGGGCTGTAACCGCCGGCTCAAACGGACCTTCAGCAGACTCGGCGGGCAGCGTGTCGACCACCTCCCCATACAGGCCTGCTTGATAAAGCGATTTCGCGGCGCCGACAGGGCCACGCGCGACGTTCGTCACCGCGGACTCTTCCCGTGGCGCAGCGGGCTTCAAATCCGCGGTGATGGCGGCCGGAGTCCAGGGTAACAATGCTTCGATCGCCGGCAGGGTAAACGCCGGCACGGATGCATCCTGTGGTTCAGTCGCGGGCAACGCGTCGCTTTTTTGAAACAGGATCGCGCCCGGAAAATTCACGGCGAGAAACTGGGGAAACAGCGCCTCCGACGCTTCGCTGGGGCTGACCACCAGCCAGCCACCTTCGACCAGCGCGCGACGGAGATTGCCGATCACCTTGTGCATCTGGGGCGGCGTGAAGTACATCAGAACATTGCGACAGACGATCACATGCATTGCGCTGAGGTCAGTCGCCAGCGTGGGATAAACGTCCTCCACCAAGTTCAGGTGTGCGAAGTTCACCAGCTTCCTGATTTCGGTAATGATGGTGTAGCGGCCATCCGCGGAGCGGTCGAAATAGTTTTGCTTGAGCCATGCCGGCGCATCGCGGAATGACCATTCGCCATAGGTGCCCGCAACGGCTTTGCGCAGAAGGCGCGCGTTAATATCTGTCGCGTTGATCGTGACGCGCCAGTCGCGCAAATCGGGCAACATCTGATGCAACAGGATTGCCAGGGTATACGGCTCTTCGCCGCTGCTACATGCCGCAATCCAGATGCGCAGCCGCTGGTCGCCGCCCCTGCGGGCACGGATAAGCGCGGGCAGGATGTTCGCGGCGAGCACCTCGAACGCCTGCTTGTCTCGGAAGAAGTAGGTTTCGCCTATCGTGAGATGGCTGGCCAGTACCTGCAGTTGCGCTTTGGTCGGCGGCGCCGATAAAAGCCAGCCGACGCACGCCGCAACGTCGTCAAAGCCGAACTCCTGTGTCGCACCCATCAGACCGCGCTGCTTATCGTCCCAGCGCGCACGCGGAAAATGCAGTCCCATCCCCTCGGCGATAACATCGCTGAGTCGCGACCACTGCGCCTCCCGCACCTGGTTTGGCATCATGCGTCCCGATCCATAGCCTCATCCAGAGAGCGCGCCTCGTCCATGGAGAGAAACTTTTCCAGGTTATGGATCAGGACCAGGCCATCGTCGAGTTTGACCACACCCTGGACATAGTCGAGGCCCGGCACAATCTGAGCCGAGTCTATAAGCGCTGATCGCGGTACCCGAATTACGCCCAGGGTTTCATCGACCACGAGAACCATCGTGCGCTGAGTGGTTTGCGCGATCAAAACCTGGTCCACGGGGTCTATCTTTCGATCCGGCAAGCCAAAGCGTCCGCGAATATTCAGCACAGGGAGAACATCTCCGTGCATGGGCATTAGGCCGCACACTACTGGCGGCGCGTCCGGTAACGGGGTGACGTCCACCGCCCGAATAACGCGCTCGACAGCCATGAGCGGTAGCGCATACCGCTGCTCATCCAGCCGGAACGCCACTAGATCGGTGAGATCGAGCATAGCTTCGCCTCCGTTCGTCCGCGTCACATTGACGGATATACCGGCAACCATTATTCGCCGACACGAACGTTTTGAAGTCTCTCTCGCAACTCTTCACGTCGCGATCTTTTGAGATTATGGGCACAAGGTGGGCTATTTTTATCTATGCCGTTTTCCTCTATTCAGTGGGCACTGATGCCAATGTAACTACAGCGAGAGCAAGGGCAGACACGATCCGTCGCTACCGAGTCGTTCGGTTATACGCGCCTGCTCAGGAACGAAAGTGGCAGTTCGTCGGTCGCTGGACACCGTTCGTCGCGTCAGTGGCGGAAGTTCGTGGCCTGAGGCTACGTGCGCATTCATTCCGCGCGCAAAAAATCAGCAATCTCTTTTGTACGGGAACCGGCAGTCGTAATCAGCGCGGGAAAAGGCTCATCTGCCCGTATGATGATTCTCGTCGAACGCCTACGGGAATCCTGGAGACGAGAAAAGATGGCTGTGGTCTGACGGAGAGGCGATCTGAAATCGGGCGATTACTTCGGGAAAGGAGGTCTGCAAACTCAAAGGAAGATTCTTTACCTTGAATACACAGTCAAGAGTTCGCCGCCGGGCAGCCTTTCGTGGGCGGAACCACGGCGGACATCTTGAGGCACGCATCATGATGCAGCTTCAACTATCGTTGCGCGCGATCTCGTCGTAGCCTTCGCCCCTGAATTCCAGCAGGCAGAAGCCGTGCCCGAACGGGTCACTCATGCGGGCGATGCCGCCCCAGACGTGCGTTTCGACCTCGCCTTCGAGCTTAGCGCCCGCGGCCCGCGCGTTAGCAACCGCATGCCCGATCTCATCGACGACAAAGTCGAGGTGCACCGGTGTCCAGTGACGCTGGTAGTTCCGCGACACGGTTGGAAACGCCGTCGCGGAACTGCCCGCGGCGTTCTCCAGCAGAAAGATCGGTATTGAGGCGCCGAGCAGTTCGACGATCGTGCCACCCAACCGGCGTCCGATTCGAAGGTTTAATCCGCGGGTATAGAACTCGATACCCTTCTGGAGATCATCGACATCGATATTTGCGATCGTCTGAATCATCGTTGATCGTGGTGCGTCAGAAGTGCCATCGCCCCGACCTAAATTAGTTCTGCACGCAGACAGGAATCAGAGCATATTCACGGTTGAGGGCAAGGTCATGGCGCCACGTCTGATGCGCCGACAGCGATCCTCAGAGAAAGTTGAGAAGCACGTTTGGACGCGACAGTTCTGCCAGCAAAGCTCGCACAGGCGCCGCGGTTATCAGCGTTACGACGCCTTCGTCACCACCCGCAACTCGACCTTGCCCAGCGCGCCAAAGTCGATCCTCATCGAATCGCCGGGTTCGCCGATCATGGGCTTTACGAACGAGCCCGAGATGATGCGATCACCGGCCTTTAAGCCCTCGCCGTAACGCGGCAGCAGGTTCGCGACCAGCATGACCAATGCGCCCAGATCCTCGGGGATCAACGCGGGCTCGGGCTGGCGTACGGCCTTGCCGTTGCGAAACGCGCGCGGCCAGTAGTCCTCCACTTTTTGTAACGTGTCCGGCGGAAATTCATCGCCGAACACCACGCCTGCGTGAAAGATGCTGTGGCTCAAGATTGTCGCGAGATCGCCGCCCGGTTTGCTGATGTCAATCAGCTCAATGGCTGGGCCCAGGGTTACGATGGCAGCGCGCGCCTGGCGCAGAGTGCAACCTTCGGGCACGTCTTCGCGCATGCGTATTGATATTTCGGCTTCGCCGCGGATAATCGCACCCGCGCGCACCGGCACATCGGCGCCGGATTCGAACGCGCAGTTACCCGCCAGCGCGCCAACCGCCGGTCCCGTAAGACCCCACTTGGCCTGCGCGACGGCGTCCGTGATGCCGATCTTCCAGCCTACTCTGGGCAGGCCGCGCGCCATGTGGTCGCGCAGCCATTTGATCTGATCGCGCATGCCCTGCGCGATGATGTCGTCGATCGATTGTTCTGATGTCATTTGCGTTGCCATTATGATTATTCCATGAATGCCGACAGCGGTACTCTAGCGCAAGCGGCCTGCATTTGCTGCAAGTCCGAGACGCGCGCGCCTTCTCATTGCATGATGATGCCGCTATCGTACGCGCCATGATCCCCGATCGTTCCGCATGAAGCGCGTTCGGCGTTGCCCGCCATGAGATGGCTGGAGGCGTTGCGCGTTTACCGCCATCCGCGCGTCGTAGCAATGCTGTTCCTGGGCTTTTCGGCGGGGCTGCCGTTTCTGCTGGTGTTTTCCACTTTATCCGCGTGGCTGTCTGATGCGAATGTCAGTCACGGCGCGATCGGTTTTTTCAGCTGGGTCGGGATTACCTATTCAATCAAGGTGCTGTGGGCGCCAGTGGTCGATCGGGTGCGCATCCCGTGGCTGACCCAAAAGCTCGGCAAACGACGTAGCTGGATGCTGGTGGCGCAGCTTGGTATCGCGCTGGGCCTGCTGGGTATGGCGATGATCGATCCCGCCCAGCAACTGCCTTACGTGGCCGCGTTCGCGCTGCTGGTGGCGTTCGGCTCGGCCACCCAGGACGTTGCAATCGATGCGTATCGCATCGAGGCGGTGATCACGGAGCACCAGGCGGCCATGGCGGCAATGTATATTCTCGGCTACCGCGTGGCACTGCTGATCGCCGGCGCCGGCGCGCTGTACATCGCGCAATACGGCTCCTGGCCCACCGCGTATGTAAGCATGGCCGCGCTAGTGTCGGTCGGCATGCTGACGGTGCTGGCGATCGCGGAGCCGGAGCACACGGTAGCGCGCGATGCTTATCAGCGGGAGGCGCGCGTGGTCGCCTTCATGGAACGCTCGGCGCATCTGCCGCCACGACTGCGCGCGGCGATGGCATGGTTCATCGGCGCGATGGTGTGCCCCTTTCTCGATTTCTTCGCGCGCAACGGGGTGAAGATGGCGCTGCTGACGCTGCTCTTCATCGGCATGTTTCGGATAAGCGATATCACCATGGGTGTGATGGCGAATCCATTTTATCTGGACATAGGCTTCAACAAAGCCGAGATCGCCAGCGTCACCAAGGTGTTCGGCTTTTTCATGACCATCATTGGCGCCGCCGCGGGCGGTCTGCTGGTGGTGCGTTACGGCATCATGCGACCGTTGCTGCTGGGCGCAGTGTTGGCGGCAGCCACCAATCTGCTGTTCTCGCTAATGGCGGTGATGGGCCCGGATCTCGGCTTGCTGGCGGTAACCATCAGCGCCGATAACCTGGTCGGCGGTCTGGCCGGCTCAGTATTCATCGCTTATCTGTCGAGCCTGACCAACACCGCGTACACGGCCACCCAATACGCCTTGTTCAGCTCGCTCATGACCTTGCCCGGCAAATTCATCGGCGGCTTCTCGGGCCTTGTCGTCGAAGCCCAGGGCTATTCTTTATTTTTCATATACTCCGCGCTCATCGGCGTGCCGGCGGTGTTGATGGTGCTGTACCTGATGCGAACGCCTAATGCGGATCAGCCTCAAGCCAGAAACGTTCCAGCGCAAGACGCGGAAGCCTGAATTGATCCTATTGTATAAGGCTAAAATCCTGGCAAGGTGGCCTTGCCTGAAACTCAGCCGAGAGCTGATCGTGTCGGAGCTTGACGTTATCAAATTGCTGTCGTCGCCGAGATTATAAGTCACTTTCAGCGCTCCTCAAGTCTAGCTCAGCAGGCAGGCGCGCCACCTTCCGCATGTGTCGGGGTATGGCTGACCGCGAGTACGAATTGGGGCGCAGTATCTACAGCGTCAAGTCGTAATCGACTGTCAGCGGCGCGTGGTCGGAAAAACGTTGTTCCTTGTAAACCGAAGCGCGCTGAACCTTGTCTCTGAGGCCTGGCGTGACCACGTGATAATCGAGTCGCCATCCCACGTTTTTGGCCCATGCCTGGCCGCGGTTGGACCACCAGGTGTAGGACTCGGCTTCCGTGTGCGGGTGCAGATGGCGATAAGCGTCCACCCAGCCGACTTGTTCGAACACCACATCCAGCCAGGCGCGCTCCTCGGGTAGAAAGCCCGAGTTTTTCTGGTTGCTGCGCCAGTTTTTGAGGTCAATAGTTTTGTGCGCGATGTTCCAGTCGCCGCAGATGATGTACTCGCGACGACTGCGCCGCAGTTTCTTCAAGTAAGGCAGAAACTGATCCAAGAAGCGGAACTTGGCTGCCTGCCGGATCTCGCCGCTGGTGCCGGACGGCAGATACAGCGAGATCACACTAAGTTTTCCGAAGCGCATCTCCAGATAACGCGCCTCCGGGTCGAATTCATCGAAGCCAAGGCCCGCGATGATCTTGTCCGGTTGTCGGCGCGCATGTATGGCCACACCGCTGTAGCCTTTCTTGAACGCATCCACGTAACGGCAGTGCAGGCCGTCGGGGCGGAAGCACACATCGGCAAGCTGGTGTTCCTGAGCCTTGGTTTCCTGCAGGCAGACAATGTCGGCATTTTGTACGGCAAGCCAGTCGAACAGACCCTTGCGGGCGGCCGAGCGGATACCGTTGACGTTGAGGGTGATTATGCGCATAGGTGATGGGCGAGCGATGCAAACGACCCTTGGCATTTTAGTGGCGCGCCGGGTCGCTGGGAACCGCGCGATTGCCCGGTGCTTGCTGTCGGCTCAGAATGACGGCGATAAACGACAGGTTCGCGGCTTATGACCATTAAGGACGAATTCCTGGAACTAGCCATCGCGCAGGGCGCGCTGCGTTTTGGCGAGTTCACGCTCAAGTCCGGACGCATCAGCCCGTACTTTTTCAATGCCGGCCAATTCAGTGACGGCGGCGCTCTGGCCAGCCTGGGGCGATGCTATGCGCAATCGATCGCGGCTTCTAGGCTGGCGTTCGACATGTTGTTTGGACCCGCTTACAAGGGCATCCCGCTGGCGACGGCTGCGGCGATTGCGTTTGCGGAACAAGGGCGCAATCTGCCATGCGCCTTCAACCGCAAGGAGATCAAGGATCACGGCGAGGGTGGTGCGCTGATGGGCGCGCCACTGGCAGGGCGCGTACTTATCATCGACGATGTGATCACCGCCGGCACCGCGATCCGCGAGTCGGTGGGGATTATCGAAGCCGCGGGCGCTCATGCGGTGGGCGTCGCCATTGCGCTGGATCGTCAGGAACTGGGCCAGGGTGGTATTTCGGCGATGCAGGAGGTGGAAGCGCAATATGGGCTGAAGGTCGTCGCCATCGCTGCGCTCGCTGACTTGCTGACCTTCGTTAAGAATCAACCGGAGATGGCGGCGACTCACGATGCGATCTACAGCTATCGAACTCAATACGGCGCATAAGCCTCCCTGCGCTGGACAAGAGTGCTCACTCAGCCTTAACTTGGCCTCCTGTGTCAGGGTAGACGGGCAGCGACAAAAGAAGCTGCACCAGTTGATCGGTTAAAGACAACGGTTCGTCACTAGCAGCCTGTCGGACTTTCGCAGGTTTATCCGACGTGGATTTGTACGAAGATAGCGGAGCCACAGTAGCGAGGGGAAGCGATGACACGATTTATCACGATTGA
>JACCYU010000149.1 GCA_013696315.1 Gammaproteobacteria bacterium
GTGTTATCGACCTCCACGCTCAAACCCTTGCGGGTGGCCAGCACGTCGCCCGGCCGGAATGCATTGCCAGAAATTGCGTTCTCCACCGCCGGGACCAGCACCCGCAGGCGTATCGGCAACTTTGAAGCCATGACCAGATACGCCAGACCAAGCGCGTGCGCGGCGCCGCCCATGTCTTTTTTCATGATGCGCATGCCGCTTGCCGACTTGATATCGAGACCGCCGCTGTCGAAGCAAGCTCCCTTCCCTACCAGTGTGACTTTCGGATGATCCGTCTGTCCCCAGACCACATCGATCAGGCGTGGCGCATGAACACTGGCGCGACCCACCGCGTGGATCGCGGGATAATCGCCGGCCAGCAGTTCGTCACCGACGATTTGCTGAATCTGCGCGCCGAATTCGTCCGCGAGCCAGGCGGCCGCTTCCGCGAGCTGCGCCGGCATCATGTCGGCGGCCGACGTATTGATCAGATCCCGCACTAGATAAGCGGCGCGCACCTGTGCATCGATCGCCGCCGAGTCAACACCATCGGTCAATACCAGTCGCGGAAGTTCGCGCGGGAACGATTTGTAGCGTTCAAAGCGGTAGGCGCCCAGGCCCCAGCCCAGCGCGGCGCTCGCTGCGTCAATCGGTCCTTCAGTCACGATATGGTAATCGCCTGCGGGCAGGCGCATCGGCAAAGCGCCGAACGGCCAGGGTCCCGCCGCGGATTCAACCCCGACAATGACCGCCTCCAGTGCGCCGCACTCACCCGGCACGAGCGCCGGCGTTTCGTCGGCGACGTCGAAGCCCGCGCTCGTGAGCCAGAGGCGGCGCGTCTCGGACTGGCGCTTGAGCCAGGCGGGATAGTCGTTGCGCGCAACCGGAATGATTGGCACGGCTGACCCATCCACAGTAGCCGTGAAGCATTCGAGCATGTCAAACTCCTTCGCTATTCGATAAGTCATCGATGGATTGCCACCACGCTTCCTCGCCACAGCGCGGGGCGAACGCTATGTTAAACTACCGCGCTTTGCGAAATGTACCTGCACCCCTGTCCCCATGACCGCCGCACTCTCGATCCGCAATTTATACAAAACCTACAAGAGCGGCGTAACTGCGCTCAAGGGGATCGATCTGGAGATTCAGGAGGGCGATTTCTTCGCGCTGCTGGGGCCCAACGGCGCCGGAAAATCAACCACAATCGGCATCGTCAGCTCCCTGATTAACAAATCGGGCGGCAAGGTTTTCATCTTTGGCAGGGATATCGATACGCAGTTCGCGCAAGCGCGCGCCAGTCTCGGGCTAGTGCCGCAGGAATTCAATTTCAACATGTTCGAGCCCATCGTTGAGATTGTGGTTAATCAGGCCGGTTACTATGGCATCGACCGGCGCCCAGCGTATGTTGCGGCCGAAGCCTGTCTCAGGCGCTTGGGTCTCTGGGAGAAACGGCGCAGCAGCGCGCGCGAACTTTCCGGCGGCATGAAGCGCCGTCTCATGATCGCGCGCGCGCTGGTGCACAGTCCACGGTTGCTGATACTGGACGAGCCGACCGCCGGTGTGGATATCGAAACGCGGCGCTCGATGTGGACGTTCCTGCGGCAGATCAACGTCGAGGGCACCACCATCATACTCACCACGCATTATCTGGAAGAAGCCGAAAGCCTGTGCCGCACGATCGGCATCATCGACGGCGGGCGAGTGATCGAGGACACCAGCATGCGCCGCCTGCTGGACACCTTGCACCTTGAAACCTTTGTGCTGTATCTGCGCAATGCGGTAGCGCGATTGCCGCCGCTGCCCGGGTACGACGCGAAGCAGGTTGACGGCACGACCATCGAGGTATCGATCTCCAAGGAAGAGAACCTCAATCAGGTATTCCAGGCGTTGTCGGGACATGGCATCGAAGTGCTGAGCATGAAGAACAAGTCGAACCGGCTGGAGGAACTCTTCATGGCGCTAATCAAGAGCCAAAGCGCGCTCTAAGCACATCATCCCGACCTCACCAGCAATGAATCTTCGCCAGAACTACATCGCCTTCAAGACCATCCTCATCAAGGAGTTTTTGCGCTTTATACGGATCTGGATTCAGACCGTGTTGCCACCCGCAATCACGATGGTGCTTTACTTTGTCATATTCGGCAATCTGATCGGCTCGCAGATCGGCGATATCCACGGCTTCACCTATATGGAATACATTGTCCCGGGTCTTATCATGCTGGGCATCATCGCCAACGCCTATGCCAATGTGGTGTCATCCTTCTTCGGCGCCAAGTTTCAGCGTCATATCGAAGAGATGCTGGTTTCGCCGACGCCGAATTACGTCATTCTGCTTGGGTTTATCGGCGGCGGCGTGGTGCGCGGGCTAACGGTAGGCGCGGCGGTGTTTCTGGTGTCGCTGTTCTTTACCCATCTGCAGATCCACAACATTTTTATCACGATCAGCGTTGTCTTCCTGACGGCAGTGCTGTTCTCGCTGGCGGGATTTATCAACGGCATCTTCGCGCGCAGCTTCGACGATATCTCTATCGTTCCGACATTTGTACTGACGCCACTGACATACTTGGGCGGGATATTCTATTCCATCGACATGCTTCCGCCATTCTGGCAGACGGTATCGTTGGCCAACCCGATTCTGTACATGATCAATGCGTTTAGATTCGGCATCATCGGCCATTCGGATATCAGCGTGACGATTTCGTTTGGGATTATCCTCGGGTTCATCGCCGCACTGTTTATGCTCAGCCTGCGGCTGCTGGACCAGGGCGTCGGAATACGCACCTGAAATAACCTATATACAACTTATATCGACGAGCGCGCCAGTCGTCGCCGCGGGCCCCACACTTGGTCGGGACCGACTTGCGTTGGCGGCTTTCGAGTGGACTTAATCGCGCATTTGATACCGATTGTCGGCGGACCGTGCAGCGGCGGAGGATGGGTGGGTCAAGGAAAGTGGCGTCCCCAAGGGGATTCGAACCCCTGTTGCCGCCGTGAAAGGGCGATGTCCTAGGCCTCTAGACGATGGGGACGGTAGCGTATCGTTTACCTGCAAGGCAACTCGGGCGCGCTTTGGCAGGAGCGCAAGGCTAAACGATATTTGCGCTCGGCGACTGCCTGTGCCGATGCCGCAGGAATGTACGTGAGGGGCTTAAGAGTGTCAAGCTGAGCCGGTTGGCGAGCCCAGAACACTGGTCAGCAGCAATGACGCGCGAATCTAAGCGCACTGCAACAACCGCGCGAATGGCAGGCTTGGTTACGCGTGGTTATACTGCTCACGCACGTCTGGTCCGGCGCCCGCCACTACATGCGGAGTCCGGGCGCCGCACCGATGGGGGAGATAGTCACAATCAGGTCCGCGCGTAGTCTGAAAAGTACGCTCACGAAACAGGCGGCAAGTCACAGCTTCGCGGTCGAACCGTACTGACGACCATCCACAATTGAGTTGGATGACTTCGAAATAAATGGCGCTTACAACTGGCGAACGAGGCGCATCGTGGCTGCTCGCAGGACTTCCCGCGCTGGCGGCCGCGGTGCTGACCGTGCTGATAGCCTACAGCCTGGCGAATCTGGGCTGGCGCGTCTTCGCGCCCGCGCCCGAGGTCAGCGCGCCGGCGGCAACGCGGAATGTCGATTTGCCCGATGCCGCCAGGGAGCGCCCGGACTACGCCCTGGCAATCGCGAACCTGCATTTGTTCGGTGACGCGCCTGAGGTCCAGCCGCGCTTGGTGGATGCGCCGGACACACGTCTAAACCTCGCTTTGCGCGGCATCTACGCCACGGGCAACGATCGGGCGCTCGCCATTATCGCCAGTGATGGAAGCAACGAAAAATTCTACCGGCTGGGCGACGCGATCGTCGGGGGCGGCGTGCTCAAGGCGGTTTATGGAGATCGGGTCATTCTGGAACACAATCAGCGCATGGAAACGCTGCGTCTGCCCCGCAGCAGGTTGAATCTGAATGCGAAAAAGGCGGGCAGCCACGATGCGAACAACACTGAAGGCTATACGGATGCCGCGCAGGCTTACGCCGCGGGCTACGACAACCCGGTGCCCGACGCAGGAGCAAGTGCGGCAACCGGCTCCGATTACCTTCCTGACGGAGGGTCCGGCGGCGTTGATCTGGGCGCGGTACGCCAGCAGATTTTGCAGGACCCGGGCCGACTCGGCGATATGTTGCGTGTGACGCCAGCCAGGGAAAATGGAAACGGACAGTTTCTGGGTTACCAGCTGACCCCGCAAGGCAACACGCAGCTGTTCGAGCAAATTGGCTTGCAGGAGGGCGATATCGTAACGTCCGTCAACGGGATCGCGATCGATCGTCCGGACAAGGGCCTGCTGGCTCTGCAGGATCTGGTCAAGGCAGAACAGGTCAGCGTAACCCTGCTGCGTAACGGCACTGAAATAACCGTTGAGCACAGCCTGCGATAAGCTGAAAACTTTATTTACCCGAGAATGGTGCAGAGGCATGTTCTCGGATAAGCGGCCGAATTATCGACCTGAATGTTTGGACATTATGCAAACCGAACTTAGCGTACGACGCCAGAGCATCGCTGGCGGCCTTTCGATAACACACGATGCCGTGCTGCCAGTCCGATCCACGTCACGGCGAATGCATCAATTATGGGAGACCGAGTGAATCGACCACCTCGCTTATTAAATTTGCGGCGGTTGCAGCGACCGTTGCTGCTGGGACTGATAGTGCTGTCCAGTGCGTTGACAGTCCGCGCGCAGGAAGGCGTTATGCTTAACCTCAAGGACGCCGACCTCCGCTCGCTGATCGAGACGGTCGCCGAGGTGACAGGCACAAATTTTGTCGTGGATCCCAGAGTCAAGGCGAAGATCACGGTGATTTCCGCCAAGCCGATGAACGAGGAAGAGGTTTATCAGGTCTTTCTGTCGGTGCTGCAGGTGCATGGTTACGCCGCGGTGCCGGTCGGCGAGATCGTCAAGATCGTGCCGGATATCACCGCCAAACAAGGTCCGGCGATACTGACTACCGGTGGCCGGGGAGACGAGTTGATTACGCGCGTCATACCGGTCCACAGTATTTCGGCCGCACAGCTCGTACCCATCCTGCGGCCGCTGGTTCCACAGCAGGGGCATCTGGCGGCGTATACCGCGAACAACACGCTGGTAATTTCCGATCGCGCCGCCAACATCGACCGCATCCAGCAAATCGTGGAACGCATGGATTATCCGGTCAGCGATACGATAGAAGTGATCCGGATGGAACACGCCGCGGCCAGCGAGATCGTGCGCGTGATCACCGCCATGCAGCAGCGGGACACGCAACTGGCCGGTGGACAACTGCCGGGACAACCGCTGCTGGTGGCGGACGATCGCACCAACAGCATCCTGTTAAGCGGGCAGGAAAAGGCGCGCTTGCGCCTGCGCGGTCTGATCGCGCATCTGGACACGCCGCTGGAAACGGGCGGCGACACGCAGGTTGTATTCCTGAACTACGCCAAGGCCGAAGACTTAGCCCCGATCCTGCTGGGGGTCGCAGAACAGCAGCAGGAACAGGCGGCGGCCGGAGAATCGCAGTCGGCCATCGCAACGACGACTACGACCAGCACGACTTCCAGCAGTGGCGACAACGAAGAGCTGGACATCCAGGCGGACGAACGCAACAACGCCCTAGTCATCACAGCACCTCCGGACGAGTTCGCGAGTATTCAAAGCGTGATCAGGCAGTTGGACATACGCCGCGCGCAGGTACTGGTCGAGGCAGTTATCGCGGAAGTTTCGACAACACTCGCAAACCAGCTGGGCATGCAGTTCGCCGTGGTCCCCGATGAAGTCGACGGCGGCGGCCCCGTGATCGCGTCCAGCCTGAGCGGGGCGGGGCGAACCTTGACACAGGTCATCAGTAATCCGCTGGGTCTGGTCAACGGACTGCTGCTGGGTGCCGCTACGCGCGACGGTGACACCCGGTTTGGCGTCATCCTGCAGGCGCTGGCGAGCGACGCAGCCACGAATATTCTCTCCACGCCGACATTAGTGACCCTGGATAACGAAGAGGCCGAAGTCGTTGTGGCGCAGAACGTGCCGTTCGTTACCGGCAACTTCACCACCGGCGTCGACACGGGGCAGGTTACCGGCGGGATCGATCCGTTCCAGACCATCGAACGTCAGGATGTCGGCATCACCTTGCGCATCACGCCGCAGGTCAACGAGGGTGACACCATTCGGCTGGACATCGAACAGGAATCGTCCTCCATCGCGGAAACCAACATTGAGGACGCCACGGACCTCATTACCAACAAACGTACGATCAAGACCAACGTGCTGGTAGAGGATGGGCAGACCCTGGTGCTGGGCGGCCTGATCGAGGACAGCGTTACCGACAATCAACAGAAAGTGCCGATACTGGGCGACATTCCATTGCTGGGTTACCTGTTTCGCAGTGACAGCACCAACGAGGCTAAACGCAGTCTCATGGTATTCATCCATCCGGTCATATTGAGGGATCCCAAGCTGGCGACCGCATACACCAACAGCAAATACGATTATCTGCGCGCGCGTCAGTTCGAGGCCAATCAGCGCCGGGGTTTCGGGAATAACAGCGCCGCGCGCCTGCCAGCACTCGACGAACTGATTACCCAGATTCCCAAATCCATTCGCCAGCCCGACCGCCTGATGGAGATGACGCCCGACGTCGGAGGAGAATGGCGATGACCGAAACCGATCTGCAGCCGCTGGCCGATCTTGCGAATACGCCGCCGCCCGTAATCGGCGGTGTGCGCCGCCCCGCGTATAGTTTTTCCAAGCGTCACGGCGTGCTGGTCGGCGATGAAGTTGATGGACGGGTGACCCTGTACCGTAAACCCGGCGTGCGTGCCTCGGTCATCGCGGAAGTGCGCCGGTTCACGGGCAAGCCGTTGACATTGACGGCGGTCAGCGCGACGGAATTCGATACCTTGCTGACGCAGATCTATGACGCCGGCTCGGGCGCCTCGCGGGCCATGATGGAGGATCTCGGCGACAATCTCGATTTGAATCAACTGGCCGAGTCGCTGCCCGAAACGGAAGACCTGATGGAGGCCAACGACGACGCCCCCATCATCCGCCTGATCAACGCACTCCTGACCGAGGCGATCAAGGAAAACGCCTCGGATATCCATATCGAGACTTTCGAGACCACGTTGTGGGTGCGCTTTCGTGTCGACGGCGTGCTGCGCGAAATCCTGCAGCCGCCACGCAAGATGGCAACCCTGATCGTGTCCCGCATCAAGGTCATGGCGAAACTGGACATCGCCGAGAAGCGGGTCCCGCAGGACGGCCGCATCTCGTTACGGGTCGCGGGCCGCGCGGTTGATGTGCGGGTCTCCACCCTGCCCTCCGGCTACGGCGAAAGAGTGGTGCTGAGGCTGCTGGACAAGCAGGCCGGCCGGCTGGATCTCGAGCACCTGGGCATGGCGCCGGTGATTCACAACCAGGTAAAGGAAATCATTCAGAAACCGCACGGCATTATCCTGGTCACAGGACCCACCGGTTCCGGCAAGACCACCACGTTATACGCAGCGCTCGGCATGCTGAACGACCGGCAGCGCAATATCCTGACCGTTGAAGACCCCATCGAATATTTCATTGACGGCATCGGCCAGACGCAGGTCAACGTCAAGGTCGAAATGACGTTCGCGCGGGGCCTGCGCGCCATTCTGCGGCAGGATCCGGATATCGTCATGGTCGGCGAGATCCGCGATCTGGAAACCGCGCAGATTGCCGTGCAGGCGAGTTTAACAGGGCATCTGGTGTTCTCGACCTTGCACACCAATACCGCCATTGGCGCTCTCACCCGCCTGCGCGACATGGGTGTGGAGCCGTTTCTGCTTTCGTCCAGCCTGGTTGGCGTGATCGCTCAGCGCCTGGTGCGCGTACTGTGCACCGCGTGCAAACACGCGCATCCCGCCAGCGCTACGGAATACGAACAGTTGCGCGCGCACATGAAGCTGGCGGGCGACGAGAAGCCCACAATCTATTCGCCGCGCGGCTGCGCGGCCTGCAACAATAGTGGTTACGCGGGCCGTACCGGCATCTACGAGGCGGTGGTGCTGGATGAGACTTTGCGCAGCATGATCCACGACCTGAGTTCGGAGCAAAAGCTGGAGCGTCACGCGCGCACATTGACGCCCAACATCCGCAACGACGGCGTGCGACTGGTGCTCAAAGGCGTCACCACCCTTGAAGAAGTGCTGCGCGTGACGCGCGAAGACTGAATCGTTTCGCGCCAAGACGAAACCGCATAGAAAAACTTACCACTTATGGCGCATCCGGCTGGATCAAGCGTATATGTCAATGCCGCGGGCACTTCGCTCAGCGTCTTGAGAAGACAGTGCCCTCTTCTTTATCTTTGCGTCCTGGCGGCTTAGCGCGAGTAAACAGAGATGCCCGCGTTCGAATACAAGGCACTGAATATCGCGGGCCGCGAACTGGCTGGCGTTATCGAAGGCGATACCGCGCGCCAGGCGCGTCAGGAACTGCGCGAGCGCGGCTTGAATCCGCTGGATATCAAACAGGTCGCGAGCGACAAGACACAGGGCAACCTGCGACAGCGTTTCTCGGGCGGCGGCCTGAACACGACCGAACTGGCGCTGATGACCCGCCAGCTGGCCACCCTGGTACGTTCGGGCACGCCGCTTGAAGAATCGCTCGCCACCACCGCCAAACAATCGTCCAAGCCTCGCATCAAGCGCATCATTCTGTCGGTACGCGCCAGAGTGAACGAGGGGCATACACTGGAATCGGGGCTTAGCGAATTTCCGGCCGCCTTCCCCGAGCTTTACCGCGCGACGGTAGCCGCCGGCGAGCAGTCCGGGCATCTGGACGCGGTGCTGGACCGTCTGGCCGATTACGCCGAAAGCCGGCAGGAAATGCAGCAGCGGATCAACATGGCGATGTTTTACCCGTTGATCCTGACTACTATCGCCGTGCTCGTGGCGGGCGGCCTGCTGACTTACGTGGTGCCGCAGGTCGTGGGCGTGTTCGAACATCTGGGCCAGGAACTGCCGTTTCTCACCCGCGCCTTGATCGCGGTCAGCGACGCGACGAAGGCGTATGGCTTGTTTGCCATCATCGCTATCGGCGTGGGCGTGTATCTGTTTACGCGCAGCATGCGCAATGACTCTTTTCGCCAGCGGGTGCATCAATTCATGCTGGGTCTGCCGCTGGTCTCGCGGCTGATCCGCGGCCTCAACACCGCCCGATTCGCCCGCACCCTGAGTATTCTCGTCGGCAGCGGCGTCGCCGTGCTCGACGCGTTGCGCATCGCCGCACAGGTCATCCCGCATATTCCCATGCGCCAGGCCGTGCTGAACGCCGCGGCCAACGTGCGCGAAGGCGCATCGATCAGCAGTTCGCTGGAGACCTCCGGACTGTTCCCGCCGATGACCCTGCACCTGATTGCGAGCGGCGAGTCGAGCGGCCGGCTGCAGGAGATGCTGGAGCGCGCGGCCGACCATCAGGAGCGCGAGTTGCAGACCACTATCAGCGCCATCATGACCTTGTTCGAACCGGTGCTGATCGTGGTGATGGGCGCGCTGGTGCTGGTTATCGTGCTGGCGATCCTGATGCCGATCTTCGAACTCAATCAGCTGGTGCAGTGAAATGCAGTGCGCGCGCCATGCCCGCGCCGGTGGTGCGGCCGAGACCCGTCTGGCCAGATCATGGAGCGGCGGTTTATATCTGGTGTCCGTGACCGTGCTGGCGCTTGCCTGTACGCACGCCACGCCCGCCGATCCGCGGCCGCCCACGACGCGCATAATCGTCAAGTTCGCCGATGCCGCGCGGCCCGCACCGGATGCGTTACAGGTGAGCCAGGCCGCCGGTGGGCCGGTCAAACTGCGCCATACACGGCAAATGTCCGGCGGCGCGCACCTTTACAGCGGGCGGATGAATAAAAAACAGCGCGCGGTCATTGTGCGCAAACTCAACCGGCGGCCGGAGGTGGACTACGCGGAAGCCGACCGCAAGCTGAGCTATTGATTTCGATTGACCGGGACAACCGGTTTATAGACAAACGCATTATGGACAAATCTTGGGATCGATTCATGGACAAACCAGGGATATCGGGCGCGGCAGCGATAATCGCCGCATTAAGCTTCGCCTTACCATTGCACCAGGTCACCGCAGCGCCGCTGGCCGGAGAGTCATTCGAGTCGGGCGTCGGGCGCCTGATCGTCAAGTTTCGTACATCGCCCGGCAAAACCATGTCCACGGCGAGCGCCACGCGGCGCATCACAGCGATGGCGGCACAGACCGGCGTCGACATGAACATGCAGCGCGAGATGTCCGGCGGCGCGCATCTGATCAGCATGGGCCGCCCGATGGCGCCGCGAGAACTGGCCGCCTTGGCGCGAAACTGGTCCCGCCTGCCCGATATCGAATACGCCGATCCCGATAGGCGGTACTACCCCGCGCGCGTCCCGAATGATCCATCGTTCGCTGGTCAGTATTACCTGCGGAACGCCGCCGCCGAGCGCGCGGCGATCAACGCACCCGCGGCCTGGGACACGACCACCGGCAGCACCGGCGTCACTGTGGCGGTCATCGATTCCGGCATCAGACCCGAACATATCGATATCGCCGGACGGCTCGCGCCCGGCTACGACTTCATTTCCAACGATCCGGATGGTAGTTTTTTTACCGCCAACGACGGTGACGGCCGCGACGCCAATCCCTCCGATCCCGGCGATGGCGTCACCGCCGGCGCGTGCGGGGCGGACAATCCGCCTGTTGATCAACCCAGCGTATGGCATGGCACCCGCGTGGCCAGCCTGATCGGCGCGGTTACAAACAACGGCCAGGGCATTGCCGGCGTCGACTGGAACGCGCGCATTCTGCCGGTGCGCGCCATAGGCCGTTGCGTCGGGTTCGGCTCGGATATCATCGATGCGGCCCGCTGGGCCGCCGGCCTGCCGGTACCCGGCGTGCCGCGGAACGTCAATCCCGCGCGGATCATCAACCTGAGCCTGGGCGGTGGCGGGACCTGCATAGCGGCTGAACAGGATGCCATTGACGACATCATCGCGGCAGGCGCGGTGGTGGTGGCCGCGGCCGGCAACGATGCAACCAACGCGTTACGCACTGCTCCGTCCAGCTGTCAGGGCGTGTTGCCGGTCGCCGGCTCGACGCGCGATGGCGCGCTGGTGTCGTCTAGCAATTTTGGCGCGAAAGTGGGGCTGACCGCGCCAGGCGTCGACATACTGACCGCGGCGAATCGTGGCACTCAGGCGCCGGTTCTTAACGGCGATACTTACAGCACGATCAGCGGCACCAGCTTTTCCTCACCCTTGGTGGCAGGCGTGGCCTCGCTGATGCTGTCGCTTAATGACAGCTTAACGCCGCGACAACTCATCGCCACCTTGCGCGCCAGCGCGCGCCCTTTTCCCGCCCCAGTTGCGGGTCGACGTTGCAGTGATCCGCTGTGCGGCGCCGGCTTGCTGGACGCTGGGGCCGCGGTGCGCGCGGTCGCGACGGGCAACATCGCACCGCCGGGTGATGGCGGCAATGGCCTGCGCGCCGCGTTCGCGAAGGCGGCGCCAGTGCCACTCGGTACCACGAGCAACGGTGCGTTAACGGTGCCTTATGCGTTCGATGTCTATCGGTTATCGCTGCCGGCCGGCGGCAGGTTGCGCGTCGCCACCACCGGCCGCACCAACACTTATGGCTACCTGTTCGATGCAAACGGTCGATTGCTGGCCCAGCTCGACGATATCGTTCCGTCGACAAACCTGAATTTCGCCCTCAGTGCCAGCCTGGGCGCGGGCACGTATTTCGTCGCGGTGGAAGGTGTCAGCACGAGCACGAACGGGCCTTATGCACTGAAAGCAAGCCTTTCCACGCAGAATGGCGGTGGTGGCGCCGCGGATTTGATGTTGTGCGGCATGCTGCTGGGCGGGCTTGGCGGTTTGTTGTTTCAACGCCGTCCCGGCCAGCGCGCGAACATGGTTTCGACACACAGCGCAACTATGCCACCGAGGGCGCCATAAAGATGCGCGTCCACGATGACATTGCCGCCCGCCGCGGCCTCGCTGCCGGGCATGGGTCCGTTGAACTGCTCCCAGATCAATTTTCCGATCACCGCCAGCAACATGATGGCGCCGCTAACGTTGCGCGCCATACAGTCGCGCAGGCTGCCGGCGACCAGCAGGCCGTGCAGAATGCCTGACATGCCCACATACCAGGCCAAAGTCGGGTTGAACCATAACAGACCCAGACTCACCGCGGCGGCGCTGGCGCATATCCGCCACACCAGCACGCCAGGCGCGGGTGTGTACAGCGCCGAAATCGCCAGCAATGCAACGGCGTTCAGCAGATAATGACGCCAGGTCAGGTGCACGAAATGGGCGCCAAGCAGCCGCCAGATCTCAAAGCTGTGGATCATGGCGGGTTCATACCGCAGCCACCGCGCGGTGACCGGCATACCGAACTGCAACAGGCCGGATAATGTCACTAGACTTAACGGTAACCACCAATGGCGCACAGCGTTCGCGTTCAGGACCGGTCTGGTTAACGTCAAGGGGCAAGTCAACGACTGTCGATATTATTTGCGCAGGCCCGATTTCGAAATCTTCGGCCTCCGTCATTTACTAATTAACTTTTCGAGCACGAGGAAGCAATGGTCAGAAATCATCTCTGTAAGCGGGCGGTAAGCGGATTCACCCTCATCGAGGTCATGGTGGTGGTGGTGGTGCTGTCAATTCTGGCGGCTATTGTTGTACCGCAGGTAATGGACCGTCCGGACGAGGCGCGCATCGTGAAGGCCAAGCAGGACATTCGCGCGCTGGAGAGCGCGCTGAACCTTTACCGGCTGGATAACTATGTTTACCCGTCAACCGAGCAGGGCATCGATGCGCTGGTAACGCGCCCAACCACGCCGCCCGAGCCACGCAACTGGAAGGCGGGCGGCTACCTCGACCGAATGCCGACGGACCCGTGGGGCAATCCGTATCAATACTTGAGTCCCGGCCAGCAGGGTAATTTCGACCTTTATTCCATGGGCGCGGATGGCCAGCTCGACGGCCAGGGCGTCAACGCCGACGTCACCAACTGGAACCTCGAATAGCCCATGCGCCAGGCACCACGCCGCCGCGCCTCAGGTTTTACGCTGATCGAAATTCTGACGGTGCTGGTCATCATCGGCATCGTCGTGAGCATGGCGACACTGTCGCTCGGCAATAACGCGGAGGGACAGGTGGAGCTTGAAGCCGAGCGGCTGCGCGCGCTCATCGAGCTGGCGAAAGAAGAAGCGCTGTTCGACGCGCAAGAACTGGGGATTGCGTTCTGGCAGAACGGATACACGTTCTACCGTATGGAAGACCAGCAATGGACGCCGGTCGAGGGCGACGCGGAGTTGCGCCCGCGGACCCTGCCGGAAGGACTCTCGTTATCCCTGGAACTGGAGGGGCTGGAGGCGGAGCTGTCCGCCATCGATCGGCAGCGGAAGCGCCCGCAGGTGTTTATCATGTCGAGCGGCGAGGTGACCCCGTTCCGCGCGGAGCTCGGCACCGGCGAAACCTATGTGATCCTGAAGGCCGACGCGCTGGGCAATCTGGCGTTCGCCGCGCCGGCGATATGAACACGCAACGCGGCTTCACCTTGCTGGAAGTGCTGGTCGCGCTCGCGATCATCGCGTATGCGCTGGCCGCGCTGATACGCGTTACCGGCACGGGTGTGGCCAACGCGAGCTATCTTCGCGACCGGACCTTCGCGCACTGGGTTGCCGAAAACCACCTGGCGGAGATGCGCACGCGCGACGGTTTCTGGCCCGCAACGGGGAAAGACGACGGCGACGTCGAGATGGCCGGCCGCCAGTGGTTCTGGACCACGCGCGTGACCAGCACGCCCGAGTCCCAGATGCGCCGCATCGACGTCGAGGTCCGACTGGACGACGACGAAGAAGTGTCGCCAATCAGCATATTGACCGGCTTCGTGGCGCGGCCGCAGCGTGGCGACGCGCCTGGCCTCACCCCCCCAACGGCGCCTGGCAGCAGCGGGGGCGGCACCGGCGATGGCGAATAGGCGCGACGGTGGGTTGACCCTGATCGAGTTCCTGATCGCGGTGGCGGTATTCGCGGTGTTGAGCGCGCTGGCCTACAGCGGCCTGAATAACGTGCTGCTCACCTCCAGCCATGCGCGGGCCGAGTCTGACCGGTTGACGCGATTGCAAATGACGATGCGTTATCTCCAGCGGGACATCGACCAGATCGTCAATCGGCGCGTCCGCGATCAGTACGGCGACCAGCGTCCGCCGCTGGAAAGCACCGTGGCCGCCGAAGAGGCGCCACTGCTCAGCTTCACGCGCGCCGGCTGGACAAATCCCGCCGGCC
>JACCYU010000150.1 GCA_013696315.1 Gammaproteobacteria bacterium
GCCATCGACCGGCACCTTTTCGCCCGGACGTACGCGCAGGCGATCGCCGACCTGCACCTGCTCCAGTGGCACGTCGTGCTCACGATCGCCGTCGCTGAGTTTGTGCGCGGTCGGAGGCGCCAAATCGAGCAGCGCGCGCAGGGCGCTGGAGGTACGGTCGCGTGCGCGCAGTTCCAGCATCTGACCAAGCAGCACCAACGTCGTGATCACCGCCGCGGCTTCGAAATAAAGCGGCGGCTGATCCCCATGCGCTCGAAATGCCGACGGCAGCCAGTCGGGAAAAAGCAGGACCGCCACGCTCGCGACGAAGGCAGTGCCCACGCCGAGCGCGATCAAGGTGAACATGTTGAGACTCCGATGCATAACCGATTGCCAGCCGCGCACGAAGAACGGCCAGCCGCCCCAGAGCACCACCGGCGTCGCGAACAGCAGTTGCAGCCCCGCGGAAGTACCCGCGTCCACCCAGGCGTCGAAATGCGCGCCGGGAATCATTTCACCCATGGCGAGCAGGAACACCGGGGTGGTGAGCATGAGACTGACCCGGAAGCGCCGGGACATATCGATCAATTCCGCATTTGGCGCCTCGTCTCGGGTGATCGTGCGCGGTTCGAGCGCCATCCCGCAGATCGGACAGCTACCCGGCTCGTCACGCACGATCTCGGGATGCATGGGACAGGTGTACTGACCCTTGTACTGGCTACCCGTTGGGGTCGTCGGCTTTTCCGGGGCATGGCCACCCGTAGCGCCAGTTTTCGCTGCGTGCGCGTGCTGCTCGCCAACAACCGGTACTCGACGTGGTTTCATAAATCGGACCTCGATCAATCGCTATCCTTACAGCGCTTCGACAATCGGGCTGGATCAGTCATGGTTGCGAGCGTGCTACCTGGATGCCGTCCCGCCGCAGATCGCTGTCGCTCGCGAGGCTGGCGACCGTACCTTGCGGATACTCGTACCAGCCCGGATCGTCGTAGCTCGCTAAGTTCTCGCGTACTTTTAGAATCGTGAACAACCCGCCCATGGTGATGTAGTCGAACGGTCCCGGCCCGCCGACCATCGGGATGCTGTTCTTCGGTACCTGCATATGGCCGCTCTGCACGTGCATGCCGTGTTCGCCCATGCCGTCCGTGCCCATGGTCATGTAGCCGGGAAGCAGGGAACCGATCTGCTGATCGAGATCGCCCGCTTGCATGCCGATCAGGTTCGGAAAGTCATGACCCATCTGGTTCATCACGTGGTGCGTCATATGACAATGCATCGCCCAGTCGCCCGGTTCGTTGGCGGTAAACTCGAACGCGCGTGACTGGCCGACCGCCGTGAGCACGCTCGTTTCCAGTTGCTGCGCCGATTCAGGGATTTGTCCACCATCCGTCTCGACGATCGGAAACTGATAGCCGTGCAGGTGAATGGGGTGGTGACTCATCGCGCCGAGATTGATGAGCCGGATGCGCATGCGGTCATCCAGCCTGGCAACCATAGGCGCTGTGCCAGGAAACGATCTAGCGTTGAAAGTGAAGATGTTGAAGTCGGTCATCTCGTTCGGATTGGGCCGGGACGTGCCGACATCGATGCGCCATTCATGCAACATGAACACAAAGTCGCGATCCGGTCGCGGGCGACTAGGGTTTCGCGGGTGGATTACGAGCGGCCCCGTGGTGCCCAGCGCGATTTGCGTCATCTCGTCATGGTGCGAGTGGTACATGTGCGTGCCGTGCTGGACAAGCGTGAACTCGTACTTGAAAGTTTCGCCCGGTCGAATAATTTTCTGATTCAAACCCGCCACGCCGTCCATGCCGTTGGGCAGCAGCAGGCCGTGCCAGTGCACGCTGGTACCCGCCGGCAGTTTGTTGGTCACGTAGATGCGTACCTTATCGCCTTCGACCGCCTCGATGGTCGGCCCATGCACGCGGCCGTTGTAGCCCCAGCATTTGGCCTTGAGACCTGGTGCGAACTCGTGATCGACCGGTTCTGCGATCAGGTGATAGACCTTGACGCCATCGACGACCTTCCAGGGCAGCGACTGGTTGTTGGGCGTGATAACCGGTGTGTAATCGCGACCCGGCTGTCCGGGCGCAAGACCTTCGTAAGCGGGCAGGCTGCGGGAGTAAGACTTATCCTGCCGCGGTACGCTCTCCGGTTTGCCCCGTGCGTCCCGCGCATTCGCCAAACCTGTCGCACCGCCTGCGAACGCGACACTGGAGGTGGTTATGAATTTACGTCGGGTAAACATGATTCTTACCTCGGATCAATCGGGTCGGGTTCATTCAATAATCGAGATCGCAGGGAGGTCGCCCGTCGGGATCTCCGCCATCGATACGGGATCCACCTCGGCCAGGCTGCCGCTTAAGGTCTGTTCCAGCGCGACGCGGGCCAGCCAGAATTCACTCAATGTATCGATGTATCGCAGGCCCGCATTAATCTGCTGCTGCCTGGCCTGCAGCAACTGAAAAATGCCGATCTGCATTGCGTTGTACTGCAGTTGCGTATGGTTGACGATGCGCGTGTATAAAGGCAGCAGCACTTCTTGCACATGCCGAGCGCGATTACACGCGCTCAAGGCGGTGTATCTCAATGCGCGAACCGTTGCGCGAATCTCCACCGCCTGCGCCCAGTATGTTTGCTGCGCGCGCCGCAACTCCGCGCGCGCGGCGACTAGTCGGGCCTGTCCTTGATTAAAGAAGGGTAAGGGAAACGCGAGTGACGGGCCGACTTCCCATTCACCCTCTTCGCGCTCCGCGTCCACACCGGACTCCAGAATAGGGATCAGGGCGGTCGCGTCCGTGAATCCGAGACTCGCGGTGGCCGCCTCGATTTCTTTGCGCGCGGCGCCAAGCGCCAGACTGGCCTCGATTGCGCGCTGTTCCAGGTTGGCGGACTCGAAAGGCAAGTCATGCATCTCCGGCAACCGCGGGGCGATTGTCCATTGCGTGTCATTGCCCCACAATCCCATCAGCGCGTTCAGTCGCTCACGATCCTGCACAAGCCGCGTTTGCGCGGTCACCAGTGCAAGCCGCGATTCCTGGTAGAGCGCTTCTTCGCGCGCGACATCCAGGTCGGTGATGTTGCCGGCCGCATAGAGCCGTCTGGCGGCCTCTGCCGATACGGCCGTAGTCCTGACCACCCGCCGCAGAAACTCGAGCCGCTGCGCATCTGCCTGCATGTGATAGAACTGGCCGCGCACGTCCGCCGCAAGGTCGATGACCGCCTCGGCGACGCGCAACCTGGTGGCTTCGAACTGGGCGCCAGCGATCTTTGTACGCAGCGGACGATAAAGAACGTGTAAGAACTCCTGCACGATGCTGAAGCTTAAATCCAGTGAGCCACCATCGAGGGGAAATCCCACGGCGGTGCTGAATACGGGGTTCGTTAGCAAACCCGCCTGCACCAGCCCGGCCTGCGACAGACTTAGTTCTTCATACACACCCTGAAGCCGCCGGTTATTGAGCAGCGCGACCTGCGCGGCCGCATCCACGTTGAGCGGCTGACGCAGCATCCTCCGCACGGCGTTTTCCGCGGCTTGGTCCGCGTCTGTATCCTGATTCCATTGCACCCGTTGACCGGTACGTTCGGCCACCGTGGTTTGCACGCCTCCAAAACCGGCGTTCTCGGGAATGGAAGCGCAGCCTGTGGTCAGAATCGTTGATAACAGGACTGCCATCGCGCGCGCGTCAATGCGCATGGGGCATGCCCTGCATGTCGTGATCCATCCCTTGCATTCCTTTCATCTCGCGCATGCCTGCCTTAACCTTGTTTGCCTCAGGAACAGATGGCGGGGCCGGCAGCGGCGCGGCAGCGGCATGAGGATTGGCCGGGTGATCAGGACTCAGCGATGGAACGGTTATACCGGCAGCGCATCCGGTTAGCGCGAACAACCCTACGGCCAGCAGAAATGATTTGACGTACATTGCGGTAGTTCTCGATCGATTGATGTAAGTGCTCACGCAACCTCGGATACTCGAACGCGCCAGGAAGGATTTTGCCTCGCCGCCACGGATCACCGCTCAGCCGCGTCTCAACAGTCGCCCGATGGCACCCATCAACTCCGCGGCGCGCTGGTCCTTGTCTCCCGCTTTGGCCTTCATCACGCAGTGATGCGCGTGATCGTCCAGCAAGCCGAGCGCAACTTTGTCCAGCGCCGCCTGCGCCGCGCTGATCTGCGTGATGACGTCGATGCAGTAACGATCCGCCTCGATCATGCCAATCAGGCCGCGCACCTGTCCTTCGACACGCTTGAGACGATCGAGCAAGTTTTTCTTGTTGTCTTTGTAGCCCTGGTCTTTGTGACCTCGGGAATCAATGTTGGTCATGGCGTTTTTTAGCTCCGTTAACCGTGAAGCTACACTATACCCTGGTAGTGTATATGTCAACGACCTCTTGAAAGCCGTCGTCCGCGGCCGGCGATCTGGCCGACGCGCATTTGAGAGGCAACTGCTAGGCGGAACTACCGGGAGATTTGCAGTAGATGATTTTGTCGTCGCCCACGGCGTAAAAATTCCTCAGACGCGCGGCCTGGAGAAAACCGGCGTGGCGATAGAATAAACGGGTGGGCCGGTATTGCGCGCGCGACGAGGTCTCCGCATACATCTGCCGCCCGCCGTGGTCGTGTATGAGTTGCTCTGTGCGCATCAGCAGACGGGTGCCAACTCCCTGGCCCTGATACGCGTTATCGACCACAATCCAGTACAGGTCGAAACTGGCCTCGGTGCACGGCACGCGACCGAAGCAGGTGTAGCCGCACATCGCGCCGTCGTGCTCGGCCAGCAGAAATGAATAACCGCTGACGGCGCCTTGGTTGAACGCGACCTCGACCAGTTCCACCGCGACGTCAACTTCACTCACAGAGAAGAAACCGGTCGCGGCCGTCACGCTTCGCACGTCGTCGATATCCTGCTGGCGCAATTTAGTTCGAAGCATGAGCGCGCTGGCGGATCGCGCGGCCATTGCGTCCGCTGATTCAGACTTTCGCATGCGCGGCGGCGCGCGTCAGCAGCGCGGGCTGCTCGGCTTCGGCGAGTCCAAGAAAAAAATGCCGTGCGTTCACACCCAGCGATCGCGTGCGATAACCGCCCTCCTGCACCACCAGGGTAGGCAGGCGCAAACCGCCGATCATGCGTCCGTTGAGCTGGAAATCCTTTGCACGCAAAGTAAATGAACTGGTCGGGTCACCGCGCGCGGTATCCAGCCCCAGCGCCAGCACCAGATAAGCCGGATTGAATTTACGGATCCGCGCGAGCGCCTTGCTCAATGCCTCGCGGAATTTCTCGCCGTCCAGCCCTTCCGGGAGTGGAATATTGACATTGAAACCACGGCCGACGCCTTCGCCTTTTTCGTCGTCGAAACCGCTGAAATACGGATAAGAGACCCGCGGGTGCCCGTGCACCGACACGGTCAGCACATCGGCACGGTCGTAGAAAATGTCCTGTGTGCCGTTGCCGTGATGGTAATCCACGTCCAGCACCGCCACGCGACCGTAATGGCTCAACTGATGCGCGGCCACGGCGGAAGAATTGAAATAGCAGAAGCCGCCGAAGCTGTCGCGCTCCGCGTGGTGTCCCGGCGGTCGCACCAGTGCGTACGCCAGGGTGTACCCCTGCAGCAGACATTCCGCGCCCGTCAGCGCGCAGTCGACGGCGCCGATTGCCGCCTTGTAAGCGTTCTGATTGAGCGGCGTAAACGTGTCGATGCAGTAGTAACCCGCGCGCAGCGGCAGATCTTCGGGCACGCGCGCATGATTGCGCAGCGGAAACACGTACGGGTACACGGACTTTCCCTCCGGCACGCGCGCGTAGGCGTTCTTTAGGTAGTCGACGTAATCCTTGTCGTGTACCGCCTTGATGTAGTCAAGCGCGAAGTGCCGCGCCGGCAGGTGCTCGAACAGCGAAGTCGCATCGATCTCCTTGATGATGGAGTCTATGCGCACCGGCGCTTGTACGTACCCCCGCTCGCGCACGTGGTGGATCGAATGCTTGTCGTTGACGATCAGCGCAATAGGTCGGGCGCGCACCGGTGCGCCCTGCGCGGGCCCGGCCGCGGCTTTCGGTTCGTACCGCGGCGGGCGCAGTTGCACCGGATCGTCGCGAAAGGAGTTGATCACCTTATCGATATATTCCGGGGGACAGATCTTGCCGTACTTGCGTTCGAGAATGGCGCGCACCACCGAGCGGGCGTATACGCGCCGCAGCGGCGCTTTGCCGCCGAGTCCGTCGAACACCAGATAAGGCGGGTCGGTCACACCTTCCCTCAGCGGGGTTTCGTACGCGGTGTTGGCGATCGGCCTCGCACCGTAGTGCTCATAGAATTTCAGCCGCGCAACTCGCGCAGCCGCGCGGCCAGAATATCGTAATGGAACTCCGCGTTGGTGAAATACCAGTGGGTCGACATTCTGAGCGCGAATCTTGTCATCGGGAGAGAGTTCCGGGTCGTCGGGCAGACACTCGAAAAAAAGTCCCTTCGCCTCCAGCGAACGCGACTCTTCGCGCACGCGCTGGTAAAGCGCGCCACCGGTGCCGCCACCAGTGCCGCCGCGCGCCGCCGAGAGGAAATCCAGGTAGCAGAAATGCAGCTCCGGATCGTGCAACACCAGCGCGAACCCCAGTACCTGAGCGCGCGCATCCTCCGCTACGAACAGGATCGCGCGAAACCGATGTTTGTGCGGGCTCTTCAACTGTTGCGGCAGTTTGACGATGTCCGCCTCGTCCAGCGCCTGAAACTGCGTACGAAGAATCGCCTGCACCTGCGCGAGCGACGCCTTGTTGACGTTTGTGTCGTCGTGGATCTTACGGATGCGAAACATGGTTTACGATGCGCTCGATGACTTCATCATAGGAGAACCCGGCTCGGCGCCCCGCGGCGGCGAAGCCCGCGTCGGGCGCAAGACAGGGATTCGCGTTGACCTCCAAAACCCAGGGACGGCCCGCTTCGTCCACTCTGAAATCGACGCGCGCGTAGCCCCGGCATTCGAGCAGTGACCAACAGCGTCCTGCGATTTCACCGAGCGTCTTCAGCAATGGATAATCGTGTGCGCCGAAATTAAACGTTCGCGGCGTGTGCACGCTCTCGAATGAATCCAGCTGCCATTTCGCCGCGTAACCGACGATGCGCGGCTTGTGGCTCGGGAAATCTTTGAACTGTATTTCCGCGGGCGGCAATACTTGCGGGCCGTTCGTATTGTCGATCAGCGCGATGTTGAACTCGCGTCCATCGACGTATTGTTCCGCGAACCATTCGCCCCCCAATCGTTCTCGTCGCGCGGCCAGCATTTCGCTCACATAACGCGTATCGACCACACTCTGGTCGTCGATGCCGATCGAGGCGTGTTCCCATACCGATTTGATTATCCAGCGGTCGCCAGCGGCAGCCTCCGACGCCGAGGTGTCCGCGCGCCAGTCCGGCGTGTCGATGTCGCAGAGGCGCAGCAGGCGCTTTGCCAACAGTTTGCTGGACGACATAAATAAAGCGGTCGACGAAGCGCCGGTATACGGCACCATCGTTTCTTCCAGCAGTGCGGCGCCGAGAGGGCAGAAACGCCCGCGCCCGTCCAGCGATTCGACCAGGTTGAATACGAACGCCGGTCGTTGCTGCTGAAGGCGTGCGCGCGCGGCGTCGAGATTCAGGCTGACGGACAACGTTGCAACGGCATAACCCAGCCGCTTCAGCGCCGAAGCCACGGCCTCGACTTCGATCAGCACATCCTGCTCGTCGGGCAGTGCATCCTCGGCGAGCGCGCCGTACAAAATGGTGACAGGTGAAATCACGTATCGTTTAGCTCAGCGCATGCTAACCGTGTCTCGCAAATCGCGAGTGGATTCGACATTCCGGTCCCCCGCATCGACCTGGAAGCTGCTTCGCGCTATGCCGCCTCGACGTCGGCCATGCTCAATGCGGCCGACGATTCGGTGCGTTGCAGCGCGGAGTTCACGATCATGCCGATGAGCGCCTGATAATCGATACCGTTGAGCCGGCAGAGAATTGCGAGATCGGAGATCTCGGGATTGAGTCCCGCCAGCGGGTTGACCTCGATAAAATTCGGGACGCCGTCCGCATCCAGGCGCAAGTCGATGCGCCCGCCGTCGCGGCAGCACAAGCTCCGCCAGGCGCTCAACGCCACTTGCCCAAGCGAGCGCGCGAGCTCGCCTTCGGTCAGTCGATACTCCACCCGCCCCTCGAAGCGCGCCTTGTTATTGTAACTATACGCACCGGGTTCGGCCGAGGCGCCAAGCAACACTTCCATCGCACCCAGTATCCGCGCCTCACGGCCTGTACCGATCACGCCGACCGTGAATTCGCGCCCGGGCAGATACGTTTCGACCAGCACCGGCTGGCGATAACGCACCAGCAAATCCCGGCACACGGTGTTGAGTTGTTTAGCCGAGCTGATTCTGGATACGGCGTCTATGCCTTTGCCTGTGCCTTCCGCCACCGGCTTGGCGAACAACGGATAAGGCAGATCGATCGCGGCTAGATCCGACAGTGCCTCGATCAACGCGAAGTCCGCCGTCGGCACCCCGCAGTCGCGCACCACGCGCTTGGTCATGCCCTTGTGCAAGGCGAGCGACAGCGCCATGGGGTCGGAGAATGTGTACGGAATACGCCACGCATCCAGCAGCGCGGGAATCTGCGCCTCGCGACCGAAGCCGTAGAGTCCTTCGGCGATATTGAAAACCAGATCCCAGCGATCGCCCGCGACCAGGCGCGCGGCGAGTTGTTTAACGTTACCGATCGATTCCGGCGTGTGACCGAGTTCGCGCAGCGCGTCGGCGATCGCCCGGATGGTGTCAGGGCGATCGAACTCGGCGACCTCTTCTTCCGTAAACCCTGCGGCGAAGTATGCTTCCTTGAGGTCGAACGTAATACCTACGCGCACGACGGCGACTTCACGCGGCGGTCACGGCGCCGCGGATGTTTGTCCCTGCCGAGAATGCCGTGCGGATCGGGATAGCGATAAACCTTGCCCTCGTAGTTGGTCAGCAGCAGGTCATCGCCATCGCGTCCCAGCACGTAATCCGGCAGCAGCGGAATCTTGCCGCCACCGCCGGGGCCATCGACGACGTATGACGGCACCGCATAGCCCGTGGTGTGGCCGCGCAGACCGCGGATTATCTCCAGGCCCTTGTCCACGGTGGTGCGGAAATGCGCCGAGCCGGAAATCGGATCGCACTGATAGAGATAATATGGCTTTACACGCACCTTGAGCAGACCGTGCACCAGTTGCGTCATGGTCGCTACGTCGTCATTGACCCCTTTCAGGAGCACGGTCTGACTGCCCAGCGGAACACCGGCGTCCGCCAGACGATTGCAGGCCTCGGCGACCTCCGGCGTCAATTCATCCGGGTGCGTAAAGTGCAGACTCATCCACAGCGGATGATATTTCTTGAGGATGCCGACCAGCGCCGGCGTTACGCGCTGCGGCATCACGGCGGGCTGCTTGGTGCCGATGCGCAGGAACTCCACGTGCGGTATGGCGCGCAGCCGGCTTAAGATAAAGTCGAGACGATCGTCGTCCAGACTTAGAGGATCGCCGCCGGAGAGCAGCACATCGCGGATCGTCGGCGTGGCGGCGATGTAATCGATCGCCCGCTCGATGTCACTTTTCTTCAGGCTGAGCTCGCCGGCCGCGCCGACCAGACGCGAGCGCGTGCAGTAACGGCAGTATGTCGAACAGAAGTTCGTAACCAGGAACAGCACGCGGTCCGGATAGCGATGCACCAGGCCCGGCACCGGGCTGTCGCCGTCCTCGCCCAGCGGATCGTCGGCCTCGCCGGGTGCGCGAATATATTCGCCGCCCGCCGGCACGACCGTACGCCGCAGCGGCTGCGCGGGATCGATCTCGTCGAGCAGGCTTGCATAATAGGGCGGAATGCCGACCGGTAACGGCCCGTTGTGGCGCGCGATCGCATCGCGCTCATCTTCCGAGAGGATAACGATCCGTGCCAGCGCGTCGGCCGAGCGTACGCGGTTGCGGTTCTGCCAGCGCCAGTCGTTCCATTCGCTGACCGAGACGTTGGGGTAGTGACGTTTTCTAAATGCGTTGGTGCGTGCGCTGATGGTCAGGCGCGGTCCACGGCGATTCGATTTGGCTGGTTTGCGCGAGGGAATGCAGGAACGTAGCGGCGGAAGCGGTACGGTGGCCGGTGCGCCGGCGCGGAAGTCCAGAATGGTAGAGCTACGCTCGGGGGGCTCTTCGTTATCAGAATAGAACAAATCGTTTTTCATTATGGATTCCTCGTACCGTGCATTTGATAAGGAGGCCACAGACCTCCCGCGTCAGTTTATCCACCGCCGTAGACGTGTCTTAAACGCTGCCTTTCGACGCTTCCCCGCAACTGACTTACGCGCGAGTATTGCGCGCTTTTATAGACTTATCTCGCAAAAATTCAATAGGCTGAAGGTAAAATCCAAAGGTTTTTCGCGAACCGGTGACCAGCGGTAACATAGAGGTAATAAACGGCGTATCGAGCTCGTTCCACTAGCGCGACAAAGGGGATAGTTCGCGCGTTTCACCACACTGGCAAAAGCATGGAGTCGGCTCCATAGACCTGGGAAAACAGGAACCAGATCCGCGCCCGGCGGCGCGTTCAAGCCAATGGTTTTATTGTAGGTTTACCGGTGGGTTTACAGGAACCACGCTCAGTCTCGCCTCAGCTTGCGCGCCGCGGCGTTAACAGGTTGGCGCACACGCCGACGCAGCCGAGCACCAGAAACCACGCCAGCACCCAAGCCGGCATGCTTAATCCAAGAAACATCCAGTCCACCTCCGCGCATTCGCCCGATCCTTCGAACACCATGCGCAGCGCATCGCTTAAGGGGAAGACACCCAGAATATATTCAAGGCCCGGACCGCATTCCGGCACCCGATCGGGCGGCAACTGTTGCAGCCAAGCGTGGCGACCGGCAACGAGCGCACCCCCCAATGCCACGATGCCAATCAACGCCGCGTAAATGCGCGCGCCCCAGATGCGGGGATGATGCGCCGCCGCCACGATAAAGGTAACGCCCAGGGCAATCAGGGCGACACGCTGAAAAATACACAGCGGACACGGCTCCATGCCCTGGTTAAATTGCAGGTGATAGGCGTAGCCAAGCAGACCTGCGCAAATCGCACCCGCCAGTGAATTGATGCTGCGACGGTTCAACACATTCATGGTGTCATCATACGGCTACACGCGCGTCGATCAACCGCCTTGCCGTGCTGGACCGGATTCGCGGGTACTCTACAAACAATGGGCAACAAGCACTGAAGCATCGGGCTTCCGGGCCGTTTTAGCACGGGTTACGGGACCCGCATACCATATTGATGCATTGACACGCCGCCACCCCCACTAGCGAACAGTCAGGCATGATCGTTGCTTCATCGTATCGGTAGATGGATTCTCGGTCTCGGGAACCGCTAAGCCAAGTGACTGAGACACGCAGTACCGCGAGTGCGAACGTATCTATTTTTAGCCAGCACCGCCGGAGGCCGCCGTTGACCATCATCGAAAACGGCTCAACCTAATTCGACCGCGATGCGGACCGATATAACCAGGAGTCATTTAGAGTGAAAAATCTAGCGAAGACAGTCATTGCATGTGTGCTGAGTCTTGGCGTAGCCAGCCCTGCGTTCGCGTATGTCGGGCCAGGGGCGGGCTTGAGTCTGATTGGCGCACTGTGGGGCCTGCTGGCAGCAGTTGGCGCCGCGCTGGCATTTGTGCTGTTCTGGCCGATCAAGCGCTTGATCAGATGGCGTCGTGAAAAAGCAACATCTGGCAACGCTTCCTCGGGGAACGAAGGCTCCGCGCAGGATGCCGTAACCGCCAATACGAGCGCCGATCGCACGCCGCACGCCAAAAACCCCGCTCAGCAAGTCTAGAGATTTTCTTTAACATCCACTGTGGGCATCTTCGATGTCCCCGCGCCGTTGTTCGCGTGGCTGGATAGGCACGCGAACAGCTTCGCCTCCCCGACCTTACGTATAATTCTGTGGGCGCTTGTTAGCGCCGTTATTTCTATGGGGCTCTACTGGTTGTTGTCGCCTCAACAGAGGATTGCGGACGTAAAGCGCCGGGCGCTGGAGGCGCGTCGCGCGCTGGATGCTTATGACGGTGAATTCGCGGGCGCGTGGCCGCGAATCTCGGAAATGTTGCGGCTTTCCCTGAAGCAGGTCGGTATCGTCACCATGCCCGCGGTGCTGGCGTCATTGCCGATCCTGTGCGTGCTCGTCTGGCTGAGCACCACGTACGGCCATGTTTATCCATCCGATTATGCACAGGTCGATATGCGCGCGTACCCGCAGGGGCAGGTGCAGCCCCGCTGGTCCCATACCGGAGACGCTCGAGACGAAGGAGCTCAAGGGCGTGCTTCAAATTCGAACGTCCCCATAATCGAGCTGGTGGACAATCGTCAGAATGTGCTTGACTCGATACCGCTGAAGGCGCCGGTGACGACAATTCACAAACGCCAATGGTGGAACAGCCTGTTCGGTAATCCGGCCGGCTATTTATCACCGGACGAGCGCGTCGAGGGGATTGAGATTGATCTGCCTTCGCAGGAAGTGCTTGGATTCGGGCCGGGATGGATGAGATCATGGGAGTTTCTGTTTTTTGTCGTACTCCTGATCGCATCGATAGCCATCAAGGTAATCTTTCGCATCAAGTAGGGTTTACAACGCATAAAGCCCCGCATAGGAAATCGCCGACATGCCCAGACAAAAACCCCAGGACGACAGTTTCCAGGTCTCCGGATGGGTCGACAAGCTCGGTGGCTTCATCAACCGCAACCAGGACCTGTGGATCAAGCTGGGCAACCGGGAAACGCGGCTGCTCGCCGACACCCTGGCCGACGTTGAGGTCAGGCGCCCGATTTACGTAACAGGTCTCGCACGATCGGGCAGTACGATTCTGCTCGAAATGCTCGCGGAGAGTGAGGGCGCGGTAACCCACCGCTACAAGGACTACCCGCCGGTATTCACCCCCTACTTCTGGAACTGGTTTTTAAACCGGATGCCCAAGAGCGACGCCAAACCCGCGGAACGCACCCATCGCGACGGCATCATGGTCACACCCGAAAGTCCCGAGGCATTCGAGGAGGTCTTGTGGATGGCTTTCTTTCCGGATGCGCATGACATCACGCACAGCAACGTGTTCGGTCAAAGAACTGCGAACCCGGCTTTCGAAACCTTTTACCGCGATCACATTCGTAAACTGCTGGCGATCCGTAATGGCCATCGTTACCTTTCAAAGGGAAACTACAATGTCACCCGCCTCGAATATCTGCTGAAAATATTTCCGGATGCGCGTTTCGTCATTCCGATCCGGGAGCCGTCGTGGCACATCGCGTCGCTCATGAAGCAGCACAAGCTTCTCAGCGACGGCGAACGACGCAATCCGCGGGCGTTGGAGCATATGCGACGAGTCGGTCATTTCGAATTCGGCCTCGATCGGCGACCGATAAATGCCGGCGATCGTGATTGCGTACAGCAGGTTGCCTCCTTGTGGGAACAGGGCAAAGATGTCGAGGGATGGGCGCGCTACTGGGGACACATCTATGGCTTCGTGGCGGATCGGCTGGCACAGAACACTCAACTTAAGGCCGCCGTACTGCTGGTCCGATTCGAGGATTTATGCCAGGAGCCAGAGACAACGATGCGCGCGCTATTTGAACACTGCGATGTGGCTTGCGACGATTCCCTAATAGCGCGCTGGGCCGAGAAAATCCACGCACCCACTTACTATCAACCGGGTTTCTCCGATGAGGAGTTCGACACGATTGATCGTTTCACGCAGCCAGTCGCGGATCAGTTTGGCTACGCGGAGCCGCGCCTCCGACGGTTCAGAGGATGGTTGAACTAGCTAGCTCACTCGCACACAGGCTGCCAGCTCTCGATCGCCTCACTCATATCGGCCTAGTCAGCCAACGCTTCAGAGTGTTGCCGGCGATCGGCCGCATCATTAGCGCTACATCAGGGCTCAACCGCGAAATTATTTCTTGTCGCTGGCCGTGGGTGGGGTTTTCTTACTATCCGGGGCGGCGGCGTTAATCACGGCGCGGAAGCCGGCATCCAGCGAAGCCGGTTTGTAACGCTGAGCACCGAAAAACAGCACCGGTATCAGTTTGTCGTCTTTGCCACCTCTAACGGGATTGATGAATTCCCAGACAGTTTTACCAGCCCGGTCGACTTCAAGCAATCGGCCGCCGTCCGATTCCGTAATCAACGTATTGCCATTGGGGAGTTGCCGCTGGCCTGAGCGAATACCACTCTCGAAGAAATGTTTTTTGTCACCGGCATATGTCCACACGGTCTCCAAAGTCATCGGGTCGAATTCCAGTACGCGAGAACCGCCGCCGTCCTCATAGTGTCCCCAGTTATCGAACAGCATTATGTTACCGTCCGGCAACATGTCCGCATCGTGCTGCCGGTGCCAGGAACCTTCAACGGCCCATACAACCTCTTCCTTTTCGAGATCGAGAACGGCCACGGTGTCGATATCCCTGAGCGATAACAACACCCCACCTTCTGAGACCCCCGGAAAATTGGAAGCTGCTTCGGCCTCGATGAGATCCACGGAATTCGTATGCAGGAAGTCGGACTTGATATTCCAGGCCGGGCCGGCGCGCATCATGCGTCCGTACCGCGAACCCAGCAATGCATCCAGGATAGACACCTTCTTGAGTTGCTTGCCCTCGGGCGAGAGCACAACAACGTAGTCGTCAAGGCGCGGCGGCTTCAGATGCTCGTAGCCTTCGATCACATTGTTGTGAATTTCGTTGGTCAGCACATATATCCTGCCATCGTCGGCAACATCGAAATGATGATGCGTGTAATCCCAGTACTTCCAGATGACATTGGAATCTTTGTCCATCTTTACCAGCCCGTACCCCCAGGGCGTATCTCCCATGCCGACGTACATCGCGATCAGATCGCCATTCGGGTACATATAAACGTGTTCCCACGCAATGTAGCCGTCGGGTCGCAATTTCCGGTCTGGATTGTCCCAAATGCCGCGCAACGGCAAGGCCCACTCGTGAACCACCTTGCCGTCCATTGCAATGAGCAAAGCCTTTTGCGCATGACTTGACGCGTACAAGGTCAGGCCGTTGTACGCCCCCGGCTCGTGCACGGTGACACCGCGCTGGTCGGTTCTGGCCGGCCGCCAGAGATTCGTCGAATACGGGCTCTCGTAATCCGCGCTTTGATGATATACGGCCAGCATCGCTTCGTACGCGTTGTTGAAGTGGTCGTAAGGAAATACCTTGGTCAACACCACGAACGCCCCGGCGACGAAGGTCAGGAAAGCGACGCAGAGAACTAACAGCGGATAAAAAATCCTGTCCAAGTTTGGCCTCGATAAATAAAATTTTTAGAATGTTGTCATTAGAAAGCTAACGTTAGAATCTCAACCGTACGGCATGCGCGCGCAAAAGCAAAGTTTCTCAAAATTCTTTTGTAACGAATGCACCGCTGCCAGCAATTCACCCGGGCAGTCAGCATGCACGCTACCGGCCAGCTGTGAAATCAGGCTCGCTCGCGGTTCGGCGCCGCCGGTTCGCGTAGGTCGCGATCCCCGGGCAATGGCGTCGCGAGTAATGCATCATCGACGTCCAGCCCCTCGGCCTGCATGCGCCACATTTTGTCGAACACGCCATGCCTTTGCCGGAGCTCGGCGGGATGGCCGTCTTCGACCACACGCCCCTGCACGAGGACGATGATCCGGTCGAACGAGGCTACGGTGGAAAGCCGGTGCGCGACGGCCAGCACGGTACGTCCGCGCACCAGTTCGGTGAATGCGCGCTGGATGGCCAGTTCTGATTCGGTGTCCAGCGCGGACGTGGCTTCATCGAGAATGACCACGGGTGCGTCTTTCAATATCGCCCGTGCGATGGCCAGGCGCTGGCGCTGACCACCCGACAGGTTCGCTCCGCGCTCACCGACCAGCGTGTCGTAGCCGTGCGGCAATTCGCGAATGAAATCGTCGCAATACGTCGCCCTGGCGGTATCCATGACTTCCTCGTCGGTGGCGTCGGGGCGTCCATAGCGGATATTCTCAATAACGGGCCGGTGAAACAGCGAGACTTCCTGCGGCACGGTTGCGATCTTCGCGCGCAGGGAATCCTGCGTAATCTGCGCGATATCCTGGCCGTCGAGGAGAATCCTGCCTTCGTTCACGTCGGCGAACCGCTGGACCAGATTGATAAGCGTGGACTTGCCGGCGCCCGATGGCCCCACGATACCTACCCGCTGCCCGGCCGGAATCTTAAGGGACAGATTGTCGAACACGCGTCTGCCGTCGGCATAGCCAAACGACACATTCTGAAACTCGATGCCACCTCTGGCGTCGGCGATTACGCGCGCGCTTACCTTGTCCGCGACCTCGTGCGGCTGGCCGATCACCTGCAGGGTATCCGTAATAAAGCCGAAATGTTCGGTGAGGCCGGCGAGCGCTAGGGTCAGATCCCTAGAACCATGCAGGATCCGGAATGTGAGCGCGCTGACCACGACCACGTCGCCCGGAGAAATGGTGCCGCGGGTCCATTCATATACGGCCCAGGTCAGCATCGCGCCGGACATCAGGGTGAGGAAGATGTCGTGCAGTACCCGCGTCTTTTCAACATACATCCAGCTCTTGCGCTGCGCATCCGCCTCGACACCAAACTTGGCGCCCAGGCGCGCCCGTTCGCGCGCCCGCGCGGAGAAGATCTTGACGGTCCACGAATTCGACACGGTATCGACCAGCTCGCCGTTGACGTAGGCGCCCTGCTCGGCGTATTGGCGATGCAGGGGCCGGCCACGCACAGCGAATAAAATCAGCCCCACGGCCAGGAATGCGACGACCACCGCCAGCGCGACCGCCATGCGCCAGTCCACGGTGGAGAATATGACCATGGCGCCGATGAAGTCGGTGATCGGCGGCGCGACACTCCAGCTCAAAGTCGACGTAACAGCGCCGAATGCGCCCGCGAGTCCCGTGAGCCGGCTACCCAGCGCGCCGGTCAGGTGCTGGCCAAAAAAACGCTGCGAATGCCCCGACAGATGATCGAACACGTGAACGCGAATATCCACGCCGGCCGCGACTATGGTGCGACAGCCCATCCACCCACTCAGCCGCCACAGTATGTTCTCCGCGGCGATCAGCCCGATGAACAGCGCCAGCGCGTTCCACACTTCCTCGCGTGCCGCGGGACCGCCGGCCATGCCGTCGACCAGCAGCTTCATGCCGTATTGCACCGCTACCGCACACGCCGCGGCGATGACTACCAGACTCAGAAACCCCAGGTGCATACCCGGGCGCAGCCGTACGAAGCGCAGCAGAAATGGGATCGGTCGTGTCGGGAACGGAACATCGGATCGCGACAGGTCCGCGTGAGTCGATCCCGAAAGCAGATTAAGTATCGCTGCGAACATAGATTTCAGTGGCAGCGCCAGATATCAGTTACACAGAGCAGCCAACTCAGGACCTTCGCGTCGCTCCGACCGCTGAAACAGGTTCGCGAAGAACCTCTGCTCCCGGCTCAATGTATCCGCCACCCCTTGATCTACGCTACGGCGATTCTGTTCATCGGCCGCGCTGAGCAGGCCACATTCACAGTGGCGGTCATCCAGCCAGCCCGGATAGTGAATAATGGGATACAGGCAGATCCCCTCCAGCGGCACCCCGCAGGCCATCGCCGAGCGAACCTCGTCGGCAACATAACGCAGCCACACCGCCTGGTCGTGACTCTCGGCGCCGGTCTCGCTGATCAACAGCGGGCGGCCGTAGCGTCCGTAGATCTCGATCAGCAGGTCACGCAAAGGATGGTAAAGCGGATTTCCCAGTTCGATAGTCTGAATGGGGCGCGGCCCCGCCATATCCGGGTCAGACGTACGCAGACTACCTATCATCCATTGATTATCGGAATAGTAGTTCACGCCGATGATATCGAGGTGGTCGGGCTTGCCACCCAGCTCCGGATTCAAGAGACCAGCCAGCATGTCCCAGCTCTGGTACTGTGCGCACCGGTAGTTCTCGGCTTCCGTCCGGTCTTCCGGCGTGGACGCCCACGGAGATGAAGTAACGCTGATCAACGGGTCGGGCTGCACGAAGCGGGCGCGCGGCTCGACGTCGCGTACGGCCTCGATCGCGGCGATCGAGGCGCGCACGAGCTGACTCTTGAGCTCCGTGCCGCGATCCTTGCCCAGTGGGTGGAAGCGCGCGATATCGCCACCCGCCCATGAAAAATATGAGATTTCGTTGATCGGACAGAAAAAAGGCACCACGCCTGTTTCATCCCGCACGACGCGTGACACAGCGGCGGCGAAGCGCGCGAAACGCTCCACGAATTGCGGTTTCCAGATATCGAGATCGTCGGGCCAGCCGTAATGGCACAGATCCCAGATCACCTGCACATCGAGATCGCGCGCCGCGCGCAACATGGGGAGAAAGCTCGTCCAGTCGTAACGCCCAGGCGAAGGTTCGACGAGATGCCAGCGAATCCCGTCGCGCACCGCGGAGATGCCATGGTCAGCGAGCTGCCGGTAATCCTTGGCCACCAGCAGATCGTGTTTGGTGGACGCCAGCAGATCAAGACGCCGGTCATCGTGGCGCCGGTGCGTCGAGCACTCGAAACCGCCGAGAAAAAAGCTGTTGAATATCTTTGGAGAATCCATTTTATTTTTTGACTTTAGACCTCGCCGCTCGCACCTGCGCTTTGAGAGAGCGAGCGCGCGACGTTGCATAGTGGGGGCGACAAGCCGCGTTTACACCAAATGCCGGTGTTCACTTTGCAAGCTGAACACCGGCTGCCTTCGCTTATAGTTAGTGACCGTAAATTATTCTACTTTATTCCGAAGCGCCCTGTGTCAGCGTCACAATTAGGCGCGTTCGCGGCCGGCGAGCCTGTCAAACATAATCGCGCACGCCTGCACGGTCATGGCCGTTGGCTCGATCATGCCCGCTAACCCTGCCGCTGTGGCCAGTGGCTCGGCGCTCCTGCGCGCCGATTCGCTGCTCAAGTCCCTGAGCAGCTCGATCGTGCGCTTGGCCATTGGCGGCGGCGGCCACACCTGAGCGCTTGCGCCAGCCGTTCAGCTTGTCATAAGTCGCCAGCGCCTGCGCCACCACCTGGTCCATGTTGTAATACCGATACGTGGCCAGCCGGCCGACGAATTCCACGTTGGGCGTCTGTTTCGCCAGCGCCAGATAGCGCCGGTACAACGCCTGATTCTCGGCCTTTGGCACCGGATAGTACGGGTCGCCGTCATCGCAGGGGTATTCATACGAAATGCTGGTCCTGTGGTGCTTCTGGCCGGTAAGATGCTTGTACTCCGTGATGCAGGTGTACGGCACGTCCTCGGCGGGATAATTCACCACGCCAACCGACTGAAAAGACTCCTGGTCCAGGGTTTCGTGCCTGAAGCCCAGAGAGCGGTACGGCAGCTTGCCGTAGCGATAGTCGAAATATTCATCGACCGGCCCCGTAAAGATCAGCTTGTCGTAGCGAACATCGGCTTCGATCTCACGGAAATCCGTGTTGATCATGATCTTGATGTTCGGGTGATCGAGCATGTTTTCGAACATTCTCGTGTAACCATTCTGCGGCATCATCTGGAAACTGTCGTTGAAATACCGATCGTCATCGCAGGTACGCGTCGGTACGCGCGAGGTCACCGACCGGTCCAGCTCGGAAGGGTCGACACCCCACTGCTTGCGGGTATAACCGCGGAAAAAGCGCTCGTAAAGCTCACGACCGACCTTGCTGACAACCACGTCTTCCGAAGTACGCACCACATCCACATGCTCGGCTCGCGCCGCCATGAACGCCTCGACCTCGTTCGAGCTGAGGTTAAGATTGTACAGGCGATTGATGGTCGTACGGTTGATGGGAATGGGCACCAGCAAGCCATCGGTGTGCGCCAGCACGCGATGCTCGTAAGGCCGCCAGCCGGTGAACCGTGAAAGGTAGTCCGCGATTTGCTGCGCATTGGTGTGAAAGATGTGTGGTCCGTAAAGGTGCACCAGCACTCCCGCGTCGTTGTAGTAATCGTAGGCATTGCCGCCGATATGCGGACGCCGATCGACGATCAGCACCCGCTTGCCGGCGTCGGCCGCCAGACGTTCCGCGAGCACGCTGCCGGCGAATCCGGCGCCGACGATCAGGTAATCGAATCCGTCCCGTTGCTTGACGCGGGGGCGATGTAAACGTCGCACATGCGATCCGTTCATTGATTCTCCGTTCATGGATACCTCAAGTTTTTTTTTAGCGTTGGCCGCCGTTACGGCGGCAATGAGATCCGTCATCTGCTGCCAGGTCGAATCCCACGACGTGTTTGCCAGCAGTCGGTCGGCCGCCTCCAGCCACGCGCCGGGCTTGCGGTTATCTCTAAGCGCGGCGTCGATTTCGGCAACGAATTCTTCCGGCGTCCCGGCAATGCGTACTGCCTCGATATCGCCGTAGTGCCGGATCACGTCGGTAATCGGCGTTGACACCACAGGCTTGCCGCCAGCCAGATATTCCGGGGTCTTGGTGGGACTGATGAACCGGGTGGATTCATTCATGGCGAACGGCATGAGCGCAACGTCCCAGCCCGCCAGATAAGCCGGCAGCTCCGCATATTGCTTGCCGCCCAGAAAATGAATGTTGGGCCGCTCGGGCAGATCCGCCGGATTGATCTTGACGACCGGCCCGATCATGACCAGATGCCAGGCGGGGCGCGCATCGGCAATCGCGACCAGCAGATCCACGTCCATGCGCTCGTCGATTACGCCGAAGAAACCGAGCCTTGTATGCGGGATGGCGACCTGATCCGATGGATCGTCCGTCACGTTGCGCGCGGTGGCGAAGTGCGCCGTATCCACGCTGCTTGGGAACGGATGCACGCGAGGATGTTGCGTGCGTTTCGATTCGTACAGACTGAAGCCGCCCGTGAACACGAGGTCCGCGCGGCGCAGCAGCGCCTGCTCCTGCTCGCGCAACGCCGGCGGCGCGAATCTGAAAGCCGACAGCTCATCCATGCAGTCATAAATCAGCGCTGACGCATGCAGATGCTTGGAGAACGCCAGCGACATCGGCGTGTAATACCACAGGATCGGGTCACGTAAGCCGTGCTCCAGACACCATTCATCGAGCAGCAGGCGTTGCGCGGAAATCGTCGCAGCATCGTCCAGCCCGCCGGGCAAATGCGGCGTAAGCACCGTTACGCCGCTCGATGTCTTCCGACTTTCGAGATGCGGCTTGACGCTCTCGTCGATAACGGGTTCCTCGAAGTAATACACCGGCGTCAGGCGGGCAAAACGCGCCATCAGGTGCTGTGGCCGCTGATAGACAAAATCCCACCGCAGATGCGAAAAGCAGATCATCGACGTCGTAGTACTGTGCTCATTACCACCGTTTACGATGAACTGATTGGTCGGATTTGTCGTTTGCTGCTGCATTTTTCCTCCTAAGTTACCTGTACCACGGTCAGGAATGCCTTGCACACGCCGCTTGGATTTACTGGATAGCGATCTGTACAAAATTAATGCTTGCCCGCGGAACCCCGAATCTTTACGCCTGTTAATGGTTCGGGCCACCTGTGCCGGCGCGCTATCCTTTCAGAGGCGGATGAATGCAAGCCTCACGCCAATCCCCAAAACGAGAGACGTCTGCGTGTAAGCGCAGCCTGGAATCTGTGAGCTACGAGGCAATCAAGGGGTGATGCTGGGTGACTGTCCCGCGCACAAGGGACGCAGAGGATGCGAGCGGCAGGGTCCGCTCAACGGATTTCTGGCTTATTCGCGCTGGCCGGACGCCTTATGGCGTTCTTTCATTACACCAGCGATATGCAGCGGCGCCTCGTAAGACACGACGCACATTTACTCGCTGTTTTTGTCACCGGCAGACGACATGGCTCGCCGAGACGCGGAGCAGCAAAATGGCCGACGGACGGTTACTTTGAGCGTCGCGAAGGCTACCCCCGTCGCGTTTCAGAGACATGCAAAGCAGTCTGAAGAGGGTAGCGACTGACTTGCCCGCGCGAAAAGTTACCTGCGCCCCGCAGGGCGCGTTGGCAGTACCGAATACGTTAGTGGTGACGCCAGGCTTCCGCATTCTGCGTGAGCTTGTCTACCGCGCCCGGCAAAACGCCTTTCACCAGATCGTCAAGTGTCACGCGCTCCAGTACCGCGCGCAGGTTAGCGCGCACGGCGATCCAGACACCTTGCAGCAATTTGGCGGCGCCCTCATACGCTACATCTTCTGGCCACTCGCCGCGCACATTGGCGAGCGGACCTTCAACCGCACGGATGATGTCCGCCAGGGTGACCTGCTTAGGCGCTCTGGCCAACTGATAGCCGCCCTTGGCGCCACGACGCGCCTTGATAAACCCGGCCCGCCGCAAGTCAAACAGGATGTTTTCCAGAAACTTCTTGGGGATATCCTGGTTTTCGGATATCTCAACACCCCGCAGCGAGATGGATTTATCTTCGCGCCACGCCGCCGCCAGCTCCGTCATGGCGCGCAACGCGTAGTCAACTCTGGCTGAAACCTGCATGGCCGTACCTCTTTCTATACCTGTTCTACAAACAATATCACTATCTGTGGTTCGCGGCTATTGCCGCAGTCGATCACAAAACCAGGGAATTCTCCCCAGGACGCATTGACGCAACTCTTCAAAGGCTATAGAGTCGCTTTTATCTACCATGTGGGTAGACATTACGGGCATAAGGGACTTTAAACCATGCAAAACTTCATCTTGCTTTTATTAGCGGGTACTGTGGCCCAGCTTGTGGACGGATCTCTGGGCATGGCGTTCGGCGTAACCTCAACCACGCTGTTGCTGCTGATCGGCATCGCGCCCGTGCTGGCTTCCACCAGCGTACATCTCGCCGAGGTCGGAACGTGCCTCGCGTCCGGCATCGCTCACTGGAAATTCGGCAACGTCGACAAGTCCATGATTCTGTGGATGGGCATTCCGGGCGGCATCGGCGCATTCGTCGGCGCCGTGTTTCTTACCTCGCTCTCGGCCGACACCGCCAAACCCGTCGTGGCCGTCATCCTGTTCAGCCTCGGCGTATACATCCTGATCCGTTTCGCCTTCACGCGAGGACGCAAAGCCATCATCAAACGCCCGATACCCAAGGCGCTACTGATCCCGCTCGGACTCGTGGGCGGCACTATCGACGCAATAGGGGGTGGCGGCTGGGGTCCGGTGGGAACCACCACGCTGCTGTCTTCGGGACGTATGGAGCCCCGCATGGTGGTCGGCACCGTTGATACCAGCGAGTTCATCGTCGCAGTGTGCGCCAGCATCGGCTTCCTGCTGGGACTGAGCATGGCGCAGATTCCGTGGCATATCGTCGGTGCACTGCTTATCGGTGGCGTCATCGCCGCGCCCATCGCCGCCTGGATCGTGCGTCATCTCGACGCGCGGATTTTAGGCACTGCGGTCGGCGGCTGGGTCGTGCTCACCAATGCGCACACGTTCCTGGAGGCGGTCGGCCACAGTGGTGATATAGGTGTACCGGTCTACGCCGCCGCTACGATTCTGTGGCTCACCGGCTTGTACTTCGCCATCTCGGCAGCACGCCGTGAACCCACGCAGGTGTTTACCGCGCCTGAGCAGGATTTCGGCGGCCGCGGCGTGGTCAGCGGGATAGCCGTTTCCGAAGTTAGTTAGCCTCGTTTCCTCCGGGCGCGCTGTACGACGGCGCGCCCTGCCTGAAGCATCCCTCCGTCCGGAGGGATGCTTTTTTTGGTGGCAGGTAACGCAGCTGACGCTTGATCGTGACATCAAGCTCGCCAGACCCGGCCACGACTAGAGGATCAGCCATGACAATCAGCAAGCCAGAGCTCTCCTATTTGATTTGCAAGCGCGACGCCCAGGACCGGAAGCACGCTGCTGTGCGAAACGCTAGCGAATACCGGTATCGCCGGTCGACCCGCGGAACACTTCGAAGTGCTTCTGGAGACCGGTCGGCCGCGCCGGCCGCGCGACTATTTCCAGCGCTCGAACGATCCAGACGTATGGGCGTTTCTGGACGATCCCGAATTTCAGGCCGTGCTCGGCGAACAGGGCGGGTGGTACGGGGACAGCCTGTCCGAAACCGAGTTCGGGACAACCCCGGATTTCGGGCAACTCCGGCGCAACGCATTCGACACTGGAACCGCGGAAAATGGCGTGTTCGGAACCAAAATCATGTGGGCTTACTTCCGGGACTTCGTCCGCCTCGCGCGCCGTGACGGCCGACAGCACATCGCGCCACGAGACATTCCGGCAGCCGTTTTTCCGAACCTTACCGCATTCGTCTGGATGCGCCGCAGAGACACGGTCAGACAGGCCATTTCGCTGTGGAAGGCGCTTCAGACGGGGGAGTGGAAACAGGACGGCGATACACAGGCGGCGAAACCGGAATTGAGGCTCAGCTATGCGGCGGTCGATCATCTGAAACTCCGCATCGATGAGCACAACGACGCATGGAAACAGTTTTTCGGCGGTTACGGACTCAAGCCCATCGAGATCGTATATGAAGACTTTATCAGAGATCACCACGCGGCGATCGTGAACTTGCTCGACCGGATCGGCATCTCGACGCCGGCGAATTTCAACGTCGCGGCAGCGAGAATGAAGCGGCAGGCCGACTCGCTATCGGAAGAATGGGTACGAGAATATCTGCAGGGCAGGCATGATCGCTCGCTCACTGACGACAATGTCCGCGTGGCATAGACTCGGGCGTTTGCCGCACGTAAGCTGAAACCAATATCGAATTCACGCGCTGACAAAGGAGATTGCTTGGCGGATCTACCCAATATCCTCTATATACACTCACACGATACGGGCCGGTGCGTGCAGCCATACGGTCACTCGGTGAGAACCCCGAACATCCAGCGACTCGCCGAAGAGGGCGTCATTTTCCGCCAGGCATTCTGCGCCGCGCCGACGTGTTCCGGCAGCCGCGCCTGCCTGCTCACCGGTCAGTACGCGCACTCGAACGGTATGGTCGGCCTCGCTCACCGCGGGTTCTCGCTCAACGATTACAGTCAGCACATCGTCCACGCGCTAAAACGGCACGGATACTGGTCGGCGCTTATCGGCGAGCAGCACATCAGCAAACACCCCGACATCATCGGCTACGACGAGGTCTTCAAGATTCCGACCAACCAGACCGACCACGTGGTTCCCGTTACGCTCAGGCTGCTGGCACGCGAACACGACCGCCCGTTTTTTCTTTCGGTTGGATTCTTCGAAACGCACCGCGAATGGTTCGAGCCCAGGTCGCCGCGGGACGCGAACTACGTCGCGCCGCCGCCGAATCTTCCCGACGTCCCGCGGACGCGCGCCGACATGGCCGCCTTCGAGGACAGCGCGCGCGCGCTGGATGGTGGCATGGGCACGGTTCTGAATGCGCTCGAAGCGAACGGGCTGGCGGACAATACGCTGGTCATCTGCACCACCGATCACGGCCTGCCCTTCCCCGGCGCGAAGGCCACTCTTTACGACCGGGGTCTGGGCGTGATGTTGATCATGCGTGGGCCGGGCGGAATCAATGGTGGCGTGGCGATCGATGCGCTCGTGTCGCACATCGACGTCTTCCCGACGATCATGGATCTCATTGGCGCCGAAAGGCCGGATTATCTGCAGGGTGAGTCGCTGTTACCGCTGGTCATCGGCGAACAGGACGAGGTGCGGGAGACGATCTTCGGGGAGAAGACCTATCACGTCGCCTATGAACCCGAACGCAGCGCGCGCACGCACCGCTACAAGTACATCCGACGCTTCGACAAGAGCCATCCCAACCCCGTGTTGGCCAACATCGACGACGGCCCCAGCAAGGACGTGATACTGGAGAACGGCTGGGCGGATCATGCGATACCCGAGGAGCGACTGTTCGACCTACTGCATGACCCGCAGGAAATGCACAACGTTGCGTGCGAACCCGATCACGCCGACGCCATCGCGGACATGCGAGATAGATTGCGCCGCTGGATGGCCGAGACGCGGGACCCGCTCCTGAAAGGTCCGGTGCCCGCGCCTAAAGGCGCGGTGCTGAACACGCCCGATCAGACGTCTCCGAGAGAACCAACCATTACTGTCTGAATTGCGCCGGGCTCAGCTCGCGACAGCGATCCCGGAACTGGCACGTGTGCCCAGGGCGCTTATTTCACCCGGCTTGTATCACGCCAGTTCTCAGCCCGCTCAGCTCCGGCCGACAGTGAGCGACAGGCGATCATCCTCGGCATCGACCCTGATGACGTCGCCCGGCACAAACTTACCGGCGAGCATCGCCTGCGCGAGCGGGTTTTCGAGCTGGCTCTGAATCGCGCGCTTTAATGGGCGGGCGCCATAAACCGGATCGAATCCGGCCGTGCCCAGTTTGTCGAGCGCGGCTTCGGTGATCTCCAGAGTCAGATCACGTTCGGCCAGCCGTTGGCGCAAAAACCCGAGCTGAATCTTCGTGATCGCGCGAATCTGCTCACGCGCGAGTGGGTGAAAGACAACGGTTTCATCCACACGATTGATGAATTCAGGCCGGAAGTGCTGGCTCACGATCTCCATTACCGCCGCTTTCATGCGTTCGTAGTTGTCTTCACCCGCCATCTCCTGAATGACCTGACTGCCGAGGTTGGAGGTCATCACGATGACGGTGTTGCGGAAGTTCACCGTGCGACCGTGGCCGTCGGTCAAACGCCCGTCATCCAGCACCTGCAGTAACACGTTGAACACGTCCGGGTGCGCTTTTTCGATTTCATCCAGCAGGATCACCGAGTACGGTTTGCGGCGCACCGCTTCGGTAAGATAACCGCCTTCCTCGTAGCCGACATATCCGGGCGGCGCGCCGATCAGCCGCGCGACCGAGTGCTTCTCCATGAACTCGGACATATCGATGCGAATCATCGCATCGACGGTGTCGAACAGAAACGCCGCCAGCGCCTTGGTCAGCTCGGTCTTGCCGACGCCGGTAGGGCCTAAGAACAGGAACGAGCCGCTGGGCCGGTTGGGATCGGAAAGCCCCGCCCGCGCGCGTCGGATCGCATCGGAAACAGCTTTGACGGCCTCAGTCTGACCCACCACGCGCTCGGCAAGCGCGGTCTCCATGCGCAGCAGTTTTTCGCGCTCGCCTTCCAGCATTCTGGAAACGGGTATGCCCGTCCAGCGCGAGACCACCTCGGCGATCTCTTCGTCGGTTACCTTGTTGCGCAACAGAGTCGTCTCCTGCTGCTCGACCGCGTTCGCCTGCGCTAGCTGCTTCTCGAGTTCCGGAATACGCCCGTACTGCAGTTCCGACATACGCGTCAGATCGCCCGCACGCCGCGCCGTTTCCAGCTCGACCCTGGCGCGCTCCAGTTCTTCCTTGATGTGCGCCGCGCCCTGCAGAGCGGCTTTTTCGGCTTTCCATACTTCCTCCAGATCCGAGTACTCGCGTTCCAGTCTGGCGATATCTTCTTCCAAGGTCGCCAGACGCTTTCTCGACGCGTCGTCGGTTTCCTTTTTCAATGCCTCGCGTTCGATCTTCAGCTGGATCAGGCGACGGTCGAGCCGGTCCATCTCCTCCGGCTTGGAGTCCATCTCCATGCGAATGCGCGAAGCCGCTTCGTCAATAAGATCAATCGCCTTGTCGGGGAGTTGCCGGTCGGTGATGTAACGCTGCGACAAGGTGGCCGCCGCGACGATGGCGGGATCGGTGATCTCCACACCGTGATGGACTTCATAACGCTCTTTCAATCCACGCAGGATGGCGATGGTGTCCTCCATTGACGGCTCGTCCACCAGCACGCGCTGGAACCGGCGCTCAAGTGCTGCATCTTTCTCGATGTGCTGACGATATTCATCCAAGGTGGTGGCGCCGATGCAGTGCAACTCGCCGCGCGCGAGCGCGGGCTTGAGCATGTTGCCGGCGTCCATGGCGCCCTCGGCCTTGCCGGCGCCAACGACGGTATGGATCTCGTCGATGAATAGAATAATGCGTCCTTCCTGCTTGGCAAGATCGTTCAGCACGGCTTTCAGGCGTTCCTCGAATTCGCCGCGAAACTTAGCACCCGCGATTAACGAGCCCATGTCCAGCGACAGAACGCGACGATTTTTCAGGCCCTCCGGCACTTCGCCGTTGACGATGCGCTGCGCCAGTCCTTCCACGATGGCTGTCTTGCCGACACCCGGTTCGCCGATCAGCACCGGATTGTTCTTGGTGCGCCGCTGTAGCACCTGGATCGAGCGGCGAATCTCGTCGTCGCGGCCGATCACCGGATCGAGCTTGCCCTGCTCCGCGCGCTCGGTTAAGTCCACCGTGTATTTCTCCAGCGCCTGCCGCTGCTGTTCCGCATTGGGATCATTCACAGTCTGGCCGCCGCGCATCGTCTCGATGGCTTTTTCGACCGCCTCTCTGCTCGCGCCGGCCTGTTTCAGAATGTCGCTTAAGTTCCCGCGATCCTCCAACGCCGCCAGCACGAACAGCTCGGACGAGATGTAATCGTCCTTGCGCTTCTGCGCGAGTTTGTCGGTGAGGTTCATAACGCGGTTGAGGTCGTTGGAGACATGGACTTCACCTGCCGACGCACCCTGCACCTGCGGCAAACGATCCAGCGCCTCGCCCAGTTGCGAGCGCAGACGGTTGACATTGACATCGGCCTGCGTCAGCAAATGGCGCACACTGCCGCCATCCTGATCGAGCAGCGCGATCATCAAATGCACAGGCTCGATGAACGGGTGATCGCGCCCGACGGCGATTGACTGCGCGTCCTGCAACGCCAGTTGAAATTTGCTGGTGAGTTTATCGATTCGCATGGTGCTGACTCTCGGTCTCGTCGTATGTCAACTAACCTATGGGCTTTGCGGGTGTATTCTAATGCGCTCTTCGCCGAAAATCGCTCCTAAGCATCTTTCCCGGGAAGCTTCACAGCGGGGCGAGGCCCGCGAAATCCCGCCCGCGCGCTCACGCGCTACCCGCTTTGCGATAGGGGTGCGCTTCTCCCCTTTTCGCAGAGGGGGATTTCAACGCGCCAGCCAGATCAGATTCGCCATGCGGCCGGTACACTTGTCGCGCCGGTACGAAAAGAAACGCGCGGGATCGCTATAGGTGCATAACCCGCCGCCGAAAACGGCTGTAACGCCCATGGCGGCGAGGCGAAGCCGCGCGAGCTGGCAAATATCCGCCAGCCAGCGACCAGCTGGAGAAGGCGCGAACGCAGCGGCGCTTCCCGCGTGATGCGCGACGAACGCGTTTCGCACTTCCGGTCCGACCTCGAAAGCCGTCGGGCCGATCGCCGGGCCAAACCAGGCCATGAGCTCGGCGGGCCGGGCGGCGAGCGCTTCGACTGTAACTTCCAGCACGCCGGCCAGAAGTCCGCGCCAGCCGACATGCGCGGCGGCTACTCGCAAGCCGGCGCGGTCGCACAACAGCACCGGCAGACAATCGGCCGTCAACACCGCGCAAACGACGCCGGATTGAAAAGCGACCGAGGCGTCCGCCTTGACGCCGTCACAGTCTGTGCTCGCATCGACAACCCGCGAACCATGCACCTGCGAGAGCCAGGCCGGTTCGCGTGGCAATGCCAGACGACGCATCAAGCGTGCCCTGTTGATCCTCACATGGTCCGGATCGTCACCCACATGCAATGCCAGGTTGAGCGTGTGGCGCGGCGCGCGGCTGACACCGCCTTGCCGGCTGGTGGAGCAGGCGTGGACGCAGGCGGGCGCGGGCCAGTGCGCCCGCAGCCAGGAATGGGGAATCTCATTCATGCGACGCCGCGTCGTCGCGCAGGACGTCGATCAGCGCCTGCATGTCCGCGGGCAGCGGCGCGGTCCAGCTCACGGCCGCTCCGCTACCGGGATGGACAAGCTCCAGACGCGCCGCGTGCAGCGCCTGACGTCTAAATTTGCGAAGTGCGTCTACGAGCGATTCGCTGGCGCCCGCCGGCAGCATCAGGCGCCCGCCATAAACGGGATCGCCCGCGACGGGATGGCGAATGTGCGCCATGTGCACACGAATCTGATGGGTGCGACCGGTATCCAGTCGCACCCGCAGTAGGGTATGCGTGCGATATCGCGTTTCGATACGGTAATGCGTCCGCGCCGGTTTGCCTGTGTCTGTCACCGCCATGCGCTTGCGGTCGACGGGATGACGACCGATCGCCTTTTCCACCATGCCGCCGGAGATCAGACGCCCGCCCACCAACGCGAGATATTCCCGCTTTACGGTCCGCGCTTTGAGCTGATCGACCAGTCGTTTATGCGCGGGAAGTGATTTCGCCACCACCAGCAGGCCGCTGGTGTCCTTGTCCAGCCGGTGTACGATGCCGGCGCGCGGAACGCTTTCCTGCTGTGGCGCGTGATGCAGCAGCGCATTGAGCAACGTGCCTCCCCAGTTGCCCGCGGCAGGATGCGCGACCAGGCCTGCCGGCTTGTCGATCACCAGGAGATGATCGTCTTCGTAAACGACGTCCAGCGCGATCGCCTGCGCCTCGAAACCAGTTTGCGGCGCGATCCGTGCGAGAATAACCACCTGCTCGCCGCCGCGCACGGGATCGCGTACGCGTGGCTGCAAACCATTTATCCGCACGTAACCCAGTCTGATCCACTGCTGCAGACGGGCGCGCGAATAATCAGGAAACAGCTTGGCAAGCGCCTGGTCCGTGCGCTCGCCGGAGTTGCCAGCGGGAATTATGCCAGTTAACCTCAGTTCTTCAGACATGCGAAGTGCGCGCCGGCATCACTGGCGGACAATAACAGCGGATTCGACACCCGACGCGTGGCAGATTCCTCACGGAGTTCGGAGTGACAACTATACGTTCCGAATGACAACCACACTTTCGGAATGACAACCGCTGCTAATCTGTCTGTTGCAGGCCCAATTGTATCCGCTCAACCAGATTTCCTGAGTACCATGAACACATACAAGCTAATGACCATTACCTGCGCCATGGCGCTGCTCGGAGCCTGCGCCACCATCGAAGATGACCAGACCGAGGACTGGTCGGCCGCCAAATTGTACGAGGAAGCCAAAGCCGCCCTGGATCGCGGCTATTACCAGACCGCCATCGATTACTACGAAACGCTGGAAGCCCGCTATCCGTTCGGCCGCTATGCGCAACAGGCGCAAATCGAGGGCGCCTACGCGTATTACAAATACAATGAGCTCGATTCCGCCATCGCCGCGGCCGACCGCTTCATCAAACTGCACCCCCTGGATGAGCACGCGGATTACGCCTGGTACCTCAAGGGTCTCGCCAATTTTGACCGCACCCGCGACTATTTCGATTTCATCATGGACAGCAATCCGTCGGAGAATGATCCGACCCCGATGATCCGCGCATTCGACGATTTCGGGTACCTGCTCAGAAACTATCCCGATTCCCGCTACGTGGAGGACGCACGCCAGCGCATGGTGTATCTGCGCAACGAACTGGCTGAATACGAACTGGGCGTCGCGGACTATTACATACGGCGCGGCGCGTGGGTTGCGGCGGCCAATCGCGCCAAGTATGTCGTGGAGCATTACGAGGGCGCGGAATCCATGCCGACCGCGCTGGGCGTGATGATTACCGCATATCGCAGGCTGGGGCTAAATGATCTCGCCGTTGACGCCACGCGCGTATTGCGTCTGAATTTTCCCGAGCGCGCCTCGGAGTTGCTCGCCGCGCGCGATTGACCGCCCCAGCCAGCCGGCATTCAATTCACCACGTCTCGGCTCATTCAGGTTCCAGCCTTGGCCCCGCACGCGACGCTCAAATTAACGCCTTCATCTTCGCGCCCATTTCGGCCGGTGAGCGGGCGATGCTCACGCCGGCCGCCGCCAGCGCCTCGAATTTCTGGTCGGCGGTGCCCTGACCGCCGCTGACGATAGCGCCGGCATGGCCCATGCGCTTGCCGGGCGGCGCGGTAACGCCGGCGATATACGCCACCACCGGCTTGCTTACGTGTGACTGAATGTATGTGGCCGCCTGCTCTTCGGCGGTGCCGCCGATTTCCCCCACGAGGATGATGCCCTCGGTGTGCGGGTCCTGCTCGAACAGCGCCAGGCAATCGACGAAATTCATGCCCTGTATCGGATCGCCGCCGATGCCGATGCAGGTGCTCTGGCCCAGACCGTTCTGGCTGGTCTGATACACCGCCTCGTAGGTCAGGGTGCCGGAGCGCGAGATGATGCCGATGCCGCCCGGGGTGTGGATCGCGCCGGGCATGATGCCCAGTTTGCACGCGCCGGGCGTGATGATGCCGGGGCAATTGGGCCCGATCAGGTACGTGTCAACATTCACCAGCGCGGCCTTGACTCGCAGCATGTCCAGCACCGGAATCCCTTCGGTGATGCACACGATCACCCGCAGGCCGGCGTCGGCCGCTTCCAGAATCGCGTCCGCGGCGAAGTCGGCGGCGACGTAGATCATGGTCGCCTGCGCGCCCGTCGTGGGCACCGCCTCGGCGACGGTATCGAACACCGGCCGCTCCAGATGCGTCATCCCGCCGCGGCCTGGTGTCACCCCGCCCACCAGGCAGGTGCCGTATTCGATGGCTTGCTCGCTGTGAAAACTGCCCTGCTTGCCCGTAAAGCCCTGACAAATGACCTTCGTGTTGCTGTCGACGAGTATGCTCATGACGCCGCCTTCACCGCCTTGTCCGCAGCGTCGCTCAGGCCCTCGGCGGCGATGATGTTGAGGCCGCTGGCGGCGAGCATCTCGCGGCCGCGCTGTTCGTTGGTGCCTGCCAGACGCACCACCACCGGCACGCGCACATGCACGTCGCGCACGGCTTCGATGATGCCTTCGGCGATCAGATCGCAACGCACGATGCCGCCGAAGATGTTGACCAGCACCGCGTCAACGCTCCCGTCCGAGAGCAACAGCTTGAACGCCTGCGTCACGCGGTGCACGGTGGCGTTGCCGCCCACGTCCAGGAAATTGGCGGGGAATCCGCCGTGCAGCTTGATCAGGTCCATGGTCGCCATGGCCAGACCGGCGCCGTTTACCATGCAGCCGATGCTGCCGTTCAGCTTGATGTAATTGAGGTCCAGCTGGCTGGCGCGCGCCTCGCGTTCGTTCTCCTGCGACGGATCACGCAAATCGACCAGCTCGGGATGCCGGTACAAGGCATTGTCGTCCAGGGTAATTTTGGCGTCCAGCGCAAGCAGCTCGCCACCTTTGGTCAGCACCAGCGGATTGACCTCCACCAGGCTTGCGTCGTGCCGCACAAACAGCGTGTACAGTTTTGCAAGCAGCGCGCTGAACTGGCCGACCTGATCCTTGTTCAGCCCCAGTGCAAACCCCAGGCGACGTCCCTGGTACGGCAGCAGACCGCTGGCGGGATGAATGGCCGCGGTCAGGATCAACTCCGGTGTCTCGGCGGCCACCGTCTCGATGTTCATGCCACCCGCGGAAGAGGCCATGACCGTGATACGCTCACGCGCACGGTCCACCAGCAGGCTCAAGTAATATTCGGTCTGGATGTCGGTCACGGCCTCCACCAGCAGCGCACTGACCGGCAGGCCTTCCGCATCCGTCTGCGGCGTGATCAGCTGGCTGCCGAGCAGAGCCGATACGGCGGCGGCAAGCTCGCTGCGGGTGTGCACGATGCGTACTCCGCCGCCCTTGCCGCGGCCGCCGGCGTGCACCTGCGCCTTCACGGCCCAGGAGATGTCGTCAAGGCGGGCGTAAACCTCGCGCAAATCGCCCAGCTTGCGGACGACCACGCCGGGCGGCACCGGAATGCCGGCTTGCTTGAATAGCGCTTTGGCCTGGTATTCGTGAAGATTCATGGATAGCGATCGAAGCAGTACGTCCCCCCGGAATTTCATGCGACGCTATGCGACAGCGAGCTTGCCCCCTCCCCGCGGGCGCAGGCGTTGCCCCGCCGCAAGCGCGAGACTATCGATATTATTCGCCGGCGGCAACCGTCCACCCATCGGCGTTGCAAGATAGCTCCGTCGGCATGCGTGACCGCCTGGCGGCTTGCAGATGCGGCCTGTCCCCCACACACTAGCGGCATGTCACGCCTGTTACTTATTCTGGTGATCGTTTTTATCGTGATCGTGCTGTGGAAAAGCATGCTTCGGAAGATCGAGGCCGGCAACCGGAATGACCAAAGAAAAACCATCGCGCGCAACATGGTCCGCTGCGATTACTGCGGATTGCATGTGTCGGAAGACACCGTGGTGCGGCTGGGCAGCCGCCGCTACTGCTCGGACGAGCACCGGGCGCTGCATAACGAGCCACGCGACAAGTAAGCTTCAACTTCTCAGAACAGGCAGCCAAGCGACAACCAGCGCCAGACTCCGTCGCGGGTATCCGCATTCATGCTGAGTCCGTCGGGCGACACCGCCAATCTCAACGCTTCGCCGTGGAAGACACTGCGACTGCTCAACGTGTACCGGCTGGCGCTGGCGGTGCTGTTCATGGCGGTCATTGTTATCTCCGGGCCCAACGTTCTCGGCCAGCACAACGCATTTCTGTTCATCGCGATCAATGCGCTTTATATTCTTTTTCTGCTGTCGTCTGGCGTATCCGGTCGTTATCGCTGGCCGGCGCTGAAACTTCAGGTCTACGCGCAGGCGCTGATCGATATAGTCGCGATCACTTTGCTGATGCACGCCAGCGGCGGCATCGGCAGCGGTCTCGGCGTGCTGATGATCGCCGCGGTCGCCGCGGCAAGCGTGCTGGCGCCTGGCCGCGCTGCGCTGGTCGTGGCCGCGCTGGCCTCGCTATCGCTGCTTGGCGCCGAAGTGCACGCGGACCTGTTTGGCGGCTACCGCGCAACCTCGTATACGCAAACAGGCTTGCTCGGCGCGTCGCTGTTCGCAACCGCCTGGCTCACCGTCGCGCTGTCGCGCCGCGCGCACACGAGCGAGGCGCTGGCCGTACGCCGCGGCATCGATCTCGCCAACCTCGCCGAACTCAACGGCCTGATCGTCAATCGCATGCAGTCCGGCATCATCGTGGTGGACGACACGGCCGAAATCCGCCTGATGAACAGCGCGGCCCGCGCGTTGCTGAATTGCGCGGATGAGAATCCGCGCGGACTGAAAGAATTGTCGTATCCGCTGTATCGGCTGTTCCTCGAGTGGCTGCCGGGGCGGGAGACCAACGCGCCGCCGCAAAAGTTGGAACACGATCGTGCGACGACCCTGCAGGCGCGGTTCGCGCGGGTGGGCGCACGCCGCGAGGATCGCGGCGTGGTGATTAACGTGGACGATACCGCAGAAATTAATCGCCAGATTCAGGAAACCAAGCTGGCCTCTTTAAGCCGCCTTACCGCCAGCATCGCGCACGAAATCCGCAATCCGCTGGGCGCTATCAGTCACGCCGCGCAATTGCTGGGCGAGTCACCCGGAATGGATCGCGCGGATCGGCGCATGGTGGACATGATCCGCGAGCAGAGCAAACGCATGAATGCGGTCATCCACGACGTGCTGCGACTGTACCGCAAGGATCAGCCGAACGCGGAAGTCATCGTACTCCAGACCTGGCTGGAGGCTTTCAACGCGCAGTTCAGCCGCGACCACGGGCTCGCGCCGAAGTGGGCCGCGATTAGCATCACGCCCCCTGATACGGCCATCAAAATGGACGCCAATCATATTTGCATCAGGTGCTCTGGAATCTGTACGAAAACGCCCTCAAATACGGTTGCGACGAACACAAGCGCCCGTCGCTGGCGCTCACCGGCGGCCGTGCGCCCGGCGGCGCCACCGCGCACCTGGACATAACGGATCAGGGACCCGGCATCGAGCCCGAACTGCGGGCGCAATTGTTCGAGCCGTTCGTCACTTCCAGCACCCAGGGCACGGGGCTGGGGTTATTCATGGCGCGCGAGTTGTGTCACGCGGACGGCGGCGAGCTGAGTTACAGTCTTGGGGCGGGCGGCGGCGGCAGTTTTCGCATTCAGTTCCCGCTGAGCATGCCCAAACCGACGCCAGGCACGGGCGACGGCGCGCCCGCCGGAACTCACGGCCGGACGGTCGCGGACAAAGACGCGGCGCGACCGATGTACATCGCGCGCGCAACGTCCGCACCCTCGTAACGACAAGACCTCGGGGAGATTGCGTGTGCAACGCGCATTGATCGTTGACGACGAAGCGGATATCCGCGAGCTGCTGGAGATCACGCTCAATCGCATGAAGCTCGATACGCAGGCGGCAGCCAGCGTACAGCATGCCAAAGCGCTGCTGCATGAACGTCGCTTCGACCTGTGCCTTACCGATCTACGCCTGCCGGACGGCGACGGCATCGAGCTGGTCAGCTACATCCAGGCGCATCACGCCAGCACGCCGGTCGCCGTCATCACCGCGTACGGGAGTATGGAGACCGCGATCAGGGCACTGAAGGCCGGCGCGTTCGATTTCGTCTCCAAGCCCATCGAACTTGCGATGCTGCGCGACCTGGTGAACAGCGCGCTGAAACTGTCGCAACCCGGTGGCGCGAAAGCCGCCGCGCGCGAAGATCCGCTGCTGGGAACGTCGCCCGCGATGGCGCACCTCAAGGCCACCATGAGCAAACTCGCGCGCAGTCAGGCGCCGGTGTATCTGCTGGGCGAGTCGGGCGCCGGCAAGGAACTGGTGGCGCGCCAGATTCACGATCTCGGGCCGCGCGCCGAACGGCCGTTCGTGCCGGTGAACTGCGGCGCGATTCCAACGGAGCTGATGGAGAGCGAGTTCTTCGGTCACCTCAAGGGCAGTTTTACCGGCGCGGTGGCGGATAAACAGGGGTTGTTTCAGGCCGCCAACGGCGGTTCGCTGTTTCTGGATGAAGTCGCCGAGCTGCCGCTGCACATGCAGGTTAAGCTGCTGCGCGCGATACAGGAGCGCGCCGTAAAACCGATCGGCGCGCAGCAGGAAGCGTCGGTGGATGTGCGGATTTTAAGCGCCACCCACAAGAATTTGAGCGACCAGATCGCGCTGGGCCGTTTTCGCCAGGATCTCTACTACCGCATCAACGTGATCGAGCTGCGCGTACCGCCCCTGCGCGAGCGGTTGCCTGATCTGCCGTTGCTTGCCGAACACATTCTCAAACGTTTCGCGACGCAGGGGCGCGCGCCGATATTACGGCTGTCGGCCCAGGCGCTGGAAAAGCTCGAAGCGTATCGGTTCCCCGGCAATGTGCGTGAGCTGGAGAATATTCTGGAGCGCGCCGCGACCCTGTGCGAGGGTCAGAGCATCCAGGCGCGCGACTTGCGCTTGCCGGAATCGGAAACTCAGCCTGGCGCCCCGCCGACCGCGGTGTCGGCGATGGCCGCGCCCAGCCACCTCGAGGACTATCTCGAAGACAAGGAAAAAACCGCCATCATGTCCGCGCTGGAAAAAACCCGCTGGAACCGCACCGCCGCCGCCAGGCTTTTAGGCATCAGCTTCCGGCAGTTACGCTATCGGTTGAAGAAGTTAAATCTGGACTGAACAGCAGGAATAACCACGCGGCGCGCGCGACGCGGAGCTCAACACAGCGATTAGCGTCAACGTTTACTTCTGGCGCCGCGCCGCATCCCATGCCCACAAGTGCGAATGCAACTGCAACTGCAACGAGCAAATGGTTGACAGTATCTCCATAGCCAAAGCTCCTCTAACGCTTCGATGGAACTCTGGATCCGGCGGTGTAACTTGAAGCCCGCAAGCGTAAGTGCGCGGCCGCGATCAATCCGCCGATCATCTTGTGTGCTGGAACCGACCCAGAGTTCGAAATTTGCCAACCGACCAGGCTAATGTCCGTAACGACTATATTTCCAAGCCAGAGCTTAAGAAATGCGATCTTTCTTTCGCGAGATCGAGCTTGGACATAACGGCGCGACCATTCCACTTACCCAAAGCCCAGCAGAATTGGCCTCGTAGGCTGGAACAAGCCCGCGAATCCCGTCTCGGCAAGAACGGCCCGCGATGCCGGTTTAGTCGTAGCTCAACGTCGCCTGTGAGCGTTATGTCGCGCCTGTCAAACCGCGCCGCCTGGTAACCGTTGCTGCCGGCCGGCCAGTTCGACCAGCGTCTCCATCCGGACCAGTCGTCTATCGATGTTACGCACGTCGTCGTCGAGCCGTTCGACTCTTTTAGCCAGTTCCATAACGCGCTCGTTGAGCACGAACCCGGTGCGCAACGCCTCGACCACCTTGTCACGCCAGGTCACGGCTTGCGCGCCGCGAGTTCGGCGTGCGTCTTGTCGAGCCGGCTGTTTACCTTGTCCACGTAAGCAATGGCTGCTTCGTTCGATTGGATCAGCGCCTCGGCAAGCTGTACTAGCGTCGCGTCGTTATCGTCCTTTTCCGCCGCCGGGTCATAGCTTCGCAAGGAGCGCCGCACGATTTCCGCGAAAGTCACTTGCGCGTCGCTGGCCATGGCCTCGGCCCGGCGGATCAGTGCGCGCGGCATCAGAATATGCTTGCGCTCCATGCGCCCGTCATGATGAAGCAGGTCATCCGCGGCTCTGGCCATCTCGATACCTTGTGTAGTCTGACGAGCATCGAAAGCTAGCACATGCACATCACATGCACAATATTGGGTGGCAAGCCCGCGCGGGCCAACCCACCGCGGTCGGTGAATACACCCGCAAAGCTTGCCCTGAGATTGCCGAACGGGGCGCGGGATTCATCCACCCTGCATCGCTGTATGCGCTTCAAAAAGAACGGCGTCATTTCCAGTAGCGCGAGAAATCCTGCTCCGCCTTATTGAGCCGTCGCGCTAAAGTTTGGTGGACACACACGCAATGCCTGACCTGCGCTTGTCAAACGGGGCGGCGGCTTTATCGGCCCCGCGCCGCTACGTAACCGCAATAAGATGTCAGCCCGCCACTTCTTTCACCGTGCTCGGCTTCGCCATCTCCAGCGCCTCACGAAGCGCGGGAACCAGCGGCAGGAGATCTGGCGGCCGATTGGTCTCCGTACGAAGGACGATAAGCCCGAAGGACCGACCGCTGAGATGCTGTTGGTTAGCAATGCCCTTGTCGCCAGTGACCAAGACATCGAACTGCTCTGTCATCGCGTCGAGGAGATTGTCCAGGTCCGCCCAACCCATTTCGGAGCCGTAGATACTTCATGCCCGGGCAGGCTCTCGCGCAGTCCTCTCGGCACACATGCGTCGAGCAGGATTCGCATCTGGTCAGCGCGAGTTATGCGGCGACTGCCTGGGAGAGCAGTGCCGACTTCGCCAACTCCAGGACCGCGATTGCGTGATGACGAGAAACACTAGCAGCCTGTCGGACTTTCGCAGGTTTATCCGACGTGGATTTGTACGAAGATAGCGGAGCCACAGTAGCGAGGGGAAGCGATGACACGATTTATCACGATTGACCGCGATACGGCGTATCTGCT
>JACCYU010000151.1 GCA_013696315.1 Gammaproteobacteria bacterium
ACAACACACTGAAGGCGTTGCCCAGGCGACAGCGACGTTTAATCCAGCGGCAATGGAAGCATTCGCTGGCCGCTGTTGCGCTGCTGTTTGCGCTGGGCGCGCAACCCGCGCTGGCGGCGACCATCAACGTGGGCGGAACCTGCACGCTCATTAGGGCCATAGTTGCCGCCAACAATGACACCACAGCCACCGGCCATTGCGCCAAAGGCAGCGGCGCCGACACCATCGTGCTACCAAGGAACAGCACGCAATCGCTCACCGCCATCAACAACAACACCTACGACTTCGGCGCAACCGGCCTGCCCGTCATCCGCAGCGTCATTACCATTGCCGGCAACGGCAGCACCATCCGGCGGGCGAGTTCCGCGCCCGCGTTTCGCGTCTTTGCGGTCGATCAGGATAGAACATCCAGCTCGACCTGCGCGGACTGCGGCAATCTCACATTACGCGACACGGCCTTGTCCGGCGGCAAGGCCGCGCCGAGCGCCGGCTCTCCTCACAGCCGCTTCGGCGGCGCGGTGCTGAATCTCGGCGGCGTCGTTACCCTGATCAACAGCGTCGTGTCGGGAAACGCCGCGGAAACGGGCGGCGGGTTAATGAATGACGAGGGCATCCGGTATGAAGGCGCATTTCTTCGGCTGATCGATAGCACGGTATCCGGCAACCGCGCATCCAAACGCGGCGGCGGCATCGGCAACTTCGAATACAGTAGCGTCCGGATGAACAACAGCACCGTATCCGGCAACAGCGCCGGCACCGATGGCGGCGGCATATTCAATGGCTATGCCAGCGGCGTGACGGTCAACAACAGCACCATCTCGGGCAACAGCGCCCGCGATGGCGGTGGCGTATACACCTACGGACGCGGCATAGTCTCGCTTATACATAGCACCATCCATGGCAACTCCGCGAGCGTGATGGGCGGCGGCATCCACAATGCTTATCAAGGCGGTGTCACGCTTGCACATGTCTTGCTCTCCGGCAACCGAGCCCCAGCTGGAGCCGAATTACACGAAGAACTCGACGACCGATTTGGCACGGTCACGGCTGCCGACTTCAATCTTTTCGGCCACAGCGGACTCACAAACTCGCAGGCGTTTAGTGGCTTTACTCCCGGTGTAACCGACATCACCGCCACCTCGGATGGCGACACACCTACCGCGCTGGGCGCAATCCTCAACCGAAGTCTTGCCAGCAACGGCGGCAGAACGCGAACACATGCACTGGTGGCTGGCAGCCCTGCGGTGGATGCTGTGAACGACGGCACCTGTCCGCCGCCCGCCAGAGACCAGCGCGGGGTTCGAAGGCCGCAGGATGGCAACGGCGACGGCGGTCCGGCCTGCGACATCGGCTCGTTCGAGCGACGGTAATTTGAACGGCGCGGACTGACCGAGATGAGTCCGCGCAGGTCGGGGGTCAGCGTGCGGACCTCCAGCGTTACCGGATTGAGGAAAGGAATCTGCTGGATAGTACCAACGGTCGAGAATTGACGGTGGCCCGTACTTCTTCACCGTCAATCATGCGGCTCGATGTTGGCGGATCGGATAGTAGCGTGGTCGGGGATTTCGATCCCCGACCACAGATTACGAAATACCTCTAATCAGCCAGCGGCCCGGGTTCTCGATATTTTCCTTGAGCGCGCTCAAGAATTGCGCGGCTTCGACGCCGTTGATCACGCGATGGTCCGCGGTGAGTGTCAGCGGCATGCCGGCGCTGCCCGTCGCCGCGACGGCGAGTACGGCCCCCAGACCGGGTGTCGGGATCGCGTCGAACTGCGCGACGCCGTACATGCCCAGATTCGAAATCTGGAACGTGGCGTTGCTGTATTCTTGCCTACGCAGTCGCCGCTGGCGTGCCCGCTCGACAACGTCTTTCCATTCGGCGTGCAGATTGACCAGCTCGCGCGCGTGACAGCCGCGCAGCACCGGCGTCACCAGGCCGCCGGTTTCGGTCGCGACCGCCATGCCGATATCCACGTGATCGCGTTCGACGATGCGATCAACCGGCTGGTAACACCAGTTGATCGTGGGATGAGTCGCGATTGTGACCGCGCAGGCTTTCGCGATCGCCACCGTTACCGAAATACCAAGCCGCTTTGCCTCACTAATCATTACCTCCGGCCGTATCCGCACGGTAGCGTTGAACGTGGGCATGGTCAGCGCGGCGGTCATATTGTGGCTGACCGCGCGCTCCATGGCCGACATTGGCCGGCCCTCGCCCGCGACCTGCACCTCGGGCATCTCGAATGGAGAAGCAGGCGGCACGCGCTGCTCCTGCAGCACGTCGTTCCCGGCGACCGCGCTGCTTGGGCCAGTACCGATAACGGCGTTGAGATTCACGCCTGATTGCCCAGCGAGCTTGCGCGCGTAAGGCGTGGCGCGTTTGTTGTCGGGTCGCGGCGCGGGGGTGGCGTCTTCCCGCACCAGCGCCCCGCGATGACCCGCCGCAGGATGACTTACCGCTTCCTGATGGCGCGGCGCCTGTTGCGACGGGCGACCGCTTTGTGCGGGAAGTGATTCGGCGGCGACTGCCGCGGATTGTGTTGTCATAGCGCTGGTGGACGTTGCCTGTATCTCGTCCGCGGAAGCGACGATGTAGCCAATGGCCTCGCCTACTGGCACGACGCTGTCAACCGCCGCCAACGGCCCCGACAGATAGCCATCGCGGAACACCTCGACGTCCATGATGGCCTTGTCGGTTTCGATGGTGGCCACGATGTCGCCACGCGCGAGCCTGTCGCCGGCGCTCTTCTCCCAACTCACGACCACGCCTTCGGTCATGGTGTCCGAGAGCTGAGGCATTTTGATCATGTAAGCTTCTGCCATCATCGTCTCACTGTAGTCGCGATCTCCCGGTCGCGATGATGCAGCGACAACCGCTACACGTATCGCCAAACGCCCTTATAGAAGCGCATTAAATTCTTCGACCGTTAAACCAGCATCGCGCACGATACCGCCTGGCGTAAAGGCATTAACCGGGTTGTGGCGAGGAATAGTGAGAACGCGAGCGCCGTTCGACATGACGATATGCTTGCCTTGCCGGACGATCCTGAAACCGGCTTTCTCAAGCGCGCGAACCGCGTCGAGATGTTTAACACGCGGAATCTTTGGCAAAGTTAGAGAACTACCTCGACCTCGCGAATCGTCTCCCCGCGAAGTTGGTCCTGGATGGCCGCGAGATATTCGCGAATGGCCGTCCTTGACGTTTTCGATCGCCTCGTCTTCGGTCGCTCCCTTGGGACAGCAGCCCGGCAGGCCGGGTACCGAAACGGCAAAGCCCTCTTCGGATTCATGCAAAGCAATGCGTAGCGCATAGATCTCCCTTCAAAGCTTCATTTATGGCGGAACCGCGATACGTTCCGCCTACGAGTTCGAATCCCAGCCTGTATTGCGCTGGCTGAAGATGGACCAAGCGCGCAAGTGGATCTTCATTCTCAGCAATCTAGGAAGCTAACGCGATTAGCGGTTCCAGTTCCTTGTAAGGCAACGGCGGGGCGAAGTGATATCCCTGGCCCTGCTGGCATCCCAGCGCGCGCAACCGCATCATCTGCTCGTTCGTTTCAACACCTTCGGCGATGGTCTGCAATTGAAGCGCGTCCGCGAGACTGATGATCGCCTGTATGATAGCCATATCGTCGTCGTCATGCCCCAAGCCTGCAACAAACGACTTATCGATCTTCAGGATATCCACCGGGTAATGTTTTAGATAGCCGAGGTTGGAATATCCCGTGCCGAAACCGCCGACGGCCAGCTGCACACCGAGGTCCTTGAGCCCCCTTAGCGTGTTTGTACTGGCTTGCGGATCCGCCACGACGACGCGCTCATCGAACTCCAGCACCAGGCTCGAAGGGTCTATCTCCGTTTCCCGGATAACGTCAGCGATCTCCTGGATCAGGCCTGCCTTCTGGAACTGTTTGGCGGAGACATTGACATACACCTCCAGAGGCGTCGCGCGAGGATAGGCCACCTGCAAGCGGCGAACCAGTCGACAAGCCTGCCGCAGCACCCACCGATCAATGGGCAGGATCAGGCCTGTGTCCTCGGCCAGCGCGATGAACTCAGCGGGAGACAAGATCCCCCGCGTGGGGTGTTGCCAGCGGAGCAACGCCTCGATCGCGGTGACATTTCCTGTCGCGAACTCCACCTTTGGCATGTAATAGACCTCAAACTCGCCACGTTCGAGCGCCTGACGCAACTGGGCCTCCAGATCCAGGGTTTGAATCACGCGCGCGTTCATGCTCGTGTCGAACACTTCAAAACGGGCCCGGCCTCTTTCTTTCGCGCGGTACATGGCGATGTCCCCTTCACGCAGCAAATCGTGCGGTGTTTTGTGTGCTTGTGTGCTGAGGACGATGCCGATGCTGGCGGAAGTAAAGATCCGCTGCCCGTCACGCGCCAGGGAGGGCGCTTCCAGCGCCTTGCAGATGCGTTCGGCGACGTGCACCGGTTCGCGCACGTCCTGACAGTTTTCGAGCAGGATCGTAAACTCGTCGCCGCCAAGGCGGGCCAGCGTGTCTTCAGGGCGCAGGCACTCCCGGAGTCTGCGTCCTACCTCGACCAGAAGTTGATCGCCCGCCTCGTGCCCGAGGCTGTCATTCACGACCTTGAAGCGATCCAGGTCGAGAAACAGCAAGGCACAATGATTGTTCTCTTCTGTTCGTCGCGCGAGCGCGTGCTGTAAACGGTCCATGAACAAGGCTCGGTTGGGCAACCCGGTCAGGGAGTCATGGAACGCCAGGCGCGCCTGCGCCTCCAGGTCTCTTTGTGCGGTGATGTCGAGCAGAAACCCCTGCCACGTCTGGACTTTGCCGGCCTCATCGCGGACCACGACGCCTTCATTGCGTACCCAGACGACCCGCCCATCCCGCGCGATCAGGCGATACTCGACGCTGACAGGCTCCAGCGTAGCGTCGCCGCGCGCTTTCGCCGCCAGTACACGCTCACGATCATCGGCGTGGACGGTACTCAGCATGGCGTCGGGATCGGCAAGCCACTCTGCTGGCGTGTACCCCAGCAAGTCTTCGATCTGCGGACTGACGTACAGGAGCGTGCCGCGCTCGTCGAGGGCGGTGATATAGGTCACTACCGGGATATGCTCAATCAATGCGCGATAGATATTGTCCATTTGAGTACCACCTCCTGGTTACCTGAGCGCATTGCTCGTCATGCAGAGTAGACATGGCGCCTGGCGGATTGCTCAACGTATTGAAGTCGAATTTGGATAGTAAACGCCACACACTCGATTGTCTTGTTTCTGACCATGGTACGGCACGTAGCTGCACGATATCGATAAGTGAGAGCGATCCAGGATCGACGCGATACGTTAACCGTGCTGCACGCGCAATACCCTTATAGATCGCAGAATCGGGTAAGTGCGCTATGTAGCCCTGGGAATTCTGGCTTCATTTGTCTCTATCCTGGATGCTGGTCGCTGCGAAGCCTGTAGCGCGACGCAGTAACCGTGAGCCGCGTCCTACCGTTACACAGCAGCAGGGCACCGTCATCTGGGTAGATTTCCGGAATGCGCGTTGGTCAACTCACCCATTGCGTATCGCGCGCTAGCCGAATCTGACTACCCTCAATACGGCTTCAACTACGTCGTTCGCATCCGGAATCGCGGCCAGTTCGAGCTTGTGGTTATAAGGAACCGGCACATGCTTCGCGGACACGCGCACCGGCGGTGCGTCCAGCTCGAAGAAACATGTTTCGTTGATGATCGCCATCACCTCGGCGCCCACGCCGACGATCGCTTCGGCTTCTTCGACGATCAGCGCGCGGTGGGTTTTGCTGACCGAGCGCGCGATGCCCGTGCGATCCAGTGGCGATAGTGCGTACAGATCGATCACCTCCGCCTCTATGCCGTGCTGCTCGGACAATATCCTTGCCGCCGCGAGACACCAGTGCACGGATATGCTGTAACCGAACAAGGTGACATCGCGCCCCTGGCGCGCGATTTCGCTGCCTTCCAGCGGGTGGAAAAACTCGTCGTGCGGCACCTCGCTTTTCAGATTGTACATGCGCTCGTGTTCGTCGATGAAAACGGGATCGTCGCAGCGCACGGCGGATTTGAGTAGCCCGTACGCTTGCCGGGCATTGGAAAACGCGACTGTGCGCAAGCCCGCGATTCCCATGAACACCTTTTCCATGCGCGCGGAGTGCTGCGATCCGAGCTGATGCGCGGTGCCGCCCGGCGAGCGGATCACCACGGGCGCGGTGAGCTGGCCGCCGGACATGTAGCGCACCTTGGCGGCGCTATTGGCGATCTGATCCAGCGCCAGCCACGCAAAGTTGACGGACATGATTTCGATGATCGGCCGCACACGGAGGAACGAGGCGCCTATGCCCAGGCCTGTAAAGCTGTTCTCCGAGATCGGCGTGTCGATCACGCGCTCCGGGCCGTATTTTTCCCACAGCCCTTGCGTGGCCTTGTACGTGCCGCCGGCGGAGCCGATGTCCTCGCCCATGCAGATCACATAAGGATCACGCGCCATTTCCTCATCGTGCGCGCGGCGTATCGCCTCCCAGATCATCATCTGCGCCACGTTTAAGGCCCTCCCCGCACCCAGGGATCATTCTCGGCGAGCACGTAACGCTCCAGTTCGGCCACATCTGGCTCGGGCGAGTTTTCCGCGAAAGTAATGATTTCGGTTTCCAGCCGCTCCAGGATCTCGTCGTCCAGCGCCTTGTAATCCTCGAGGCTCATCTCGCCTGCTTCGATCAGGCGATCGCGCATCAGGATCACCGGATCGCGGCTGCTCCAGCGACGCTCCTCCTCTTTCTGACGATAGACGTTCGAGTCGGACATCGAGTGACCGCGATAGCGGTAAGTCAACAACTCCAGAAAATAAGGCGCGCGCTGTTCGCGAACGTGATCCACCGCGGTTTTCGCCGCCTCGAACACCACGTCGATATCCTGCCCGTCGGCTTGCGCGGCGGGAAAGTTGTATCCGCACACCCGCCTGTATTGCTCGATCACCGCCGTGGAGCGATCGATGCGCGTGCCGATGCCGTACAGATTGTTTTCGCACACGTACAGCACGGGCAGTTTCCATAAGCCGACCATATTGAGCGTTTCGTGGAAAGTGCCCTGGTTGTTGGCAGCGTCGCCTAAGAAACACACGACGATTTCTTCCGCGCCCTTGAGTTGCAACGCCTTGGCCATGCCCGCGGCCAACGGGAACGGCCCGCCGACAAGCGCGTAGCCGCCCATGAAGCGGTGCCGCACGTCGAAGATGTGCATGGAGCCGCCGCGACCGCGGCTGCACCCGGTTTCCTTGCCAAAGAGTTCCGCCATGATCGCTTTGGGATCGACGCCGCACTTGAGCGCGTGCACGTGATCCCGATAGCTGGTGATGACGTAATCGAAGCCGGGTCGTGCGGCCTCCATCACGCCATGCACGCAGGCCTCCTGCCCAGGATACAGATGCAGAAATCCGCCGATCTTGCGCTCGACGTAGGCTTCGTAGCAGCGCTCCTCGAAGCGACGCGCGAACAGCATCTCGCGCAGAAGGCGCCGCCGGGCTTCGACGGTCAGCGCCATGACATGTTTCGATTGGCAGGCATGATGATCTCGGCCGTTGTTGGAATCTTATCGCCTGGCGCCGTCGCGGCGTTGCGCTGATTGCTCCCGTTCAAGCGCGACGTAACGCGGCCCCCAACCTGTCGCGCTCAAAACTCAATAATGGTGTTTTCCCGCGATCCGGTCAAACCGGCTGCCAAGCGCAAGCGCCGACCTTACGCCGGTATAATGACCGTGATTCAACTTTCCCAGTACGCCCTTCCATGCCCATCAAACTGACCATCATCCGGCCCGACGACTGGCACCTGCACCTGCGTGACGGCGACGCGCTTGGCTCGGTAGTGCCGCACACGGCGAAACGTTTCGCGCGCGCCATCATCATGCCAAATCTCAAGCCGCCGATCACGACGGTCGCGATGGCGCAGGATTACCGGGCTAGAATCCTGGCCGCCCGGCCGGAGGGCGCCGCGTTCGAGCCGCTGATGACGCTTTATCTCACCGGCGACACCACCGCCGACGAACTCGCTCGCGCGGCCACAAGCGGTATCGTGCATGGCGTGAAATTCTACCCGGCCGGCGCCACCACGCACTCGGAAGCCGGCGTGCGAAACATCGAGCACGTTTACCCGGCGCTCGAAGCCATGCAGAACCACGGTCTGGTGCTGCAGGTGCATGGCGAGGTGGTCGATCCGGATATCGATGTGTTCGATCGCGAGCGGATCTTCATCGAGCGCGTGCTGGCTCCGCTGCACGCGCGCTATCCTGATCTTAAAATCGTGCTCGAACACATCACAACCGCGGAGGCGGTGAGATTTGTCGTCTCGGCCGGTGCGACCGTGGCCGCCACCATCACTCCGCAACATATACTCTACAACCGCAATGCGCTGTTCGCCGGTGGCTTGCGACCGCATCATTACTGTGTGCCCCTACTGAAACGCGAAACCCATCGCCGCGCGATCGTCGCGGCCGCGGCCGGTGGCAATCCGAAGTTTTTTCTCGGCACCGACAGCGCGCCGCACGCAAAAGGTGCCAAGGAATCGCCGTGCGGTTGCGCGGGCATCTACAGCGCGCACGCCGCCATCGAACTCTACGCCGAAGCCTTCGAGTCCGTAGATGCGCTCCCTAAACTCGAAAACTTCGCCAGCCGCTTCGGCGCCACGTTCTACGGACTGCCGGTCAACACAAACACCATCACGTTGGAGCAGCGCGCCTGGCATGTGCCCGCAGCTTACCCCTTTGGCGGTGAAACGCTGGTGCCGTTGCGCGCCGGCGAAAGCGTGCAATGGCGGCTGGCGGAAACGTAACATGACCAGTTAACCCGGGCGCCGCGTCGCATTAGCCGCACCGTTCCGGTAAGCTGTAAGCATGATTCAAGACATTGAATGTGTGCCGCTGGGAAAGCGATTCCGCGGGTTCATGCCGGTGGTAATCGACCTCGAGACCGGCGGTTTTAACGCGCGCACGGACGCCTTGCTTGAGTTTGCCGCGGTGCTGCTTCGCTGCGATCACAAGGGCATGCTGCATTGCAATCGAACGGTGTCCGCGCACGTGCAGCCATTCGAAGGCGCCAACCTGGAAGCGGCGTCGCTGGAAGTCAACGGTATCGATCCATGGCATCCACTGCGCATCGCCGTGCCGGAGGAAATTGCCTTGCGCCAGGTCTTTAAGGAGGTGCGTCAGTCGGTACGGGACAACAATTGCCAGCGCGCGATTCTGGTGGGCCACAACGCCCATTTCGATCTTGGTTTTTTAAATGCCGCGATCGCGCGAACCGGCCTCAAGAACAGTCCTTTCCATCCGTTCAGCAGCCTGGATACGGTAACGTTAGGCGCGGTTGCCTACGGCCAGACCGTACTCGCGCGCATCGCGCAGGCGGCCGGCATGCCGTGGAACAAGAGCGAAGCACACTCCGCGATCTACGACGCCGAGAAGACCGCCGAATTATTCTGCAAAATCGTCAATCGATGGCGGCAAATGGAAGCGCTGGCGGAGGCAAAAGCAGCGGGATATGCGAACACGACCGCGTCGTGCGACGACTGGCTCGCCGCCCCGCGCGACGGATGATCGCTTGCGGCGCGCTGGCTTGCCGCCCGCCAGAACCCCGGGATCATAAAATCGAAGGCCCCGAAACGGGGCCTTCGATTATCGACTTCAATGTGTTAAGGCCGCCGCCAATACAGGCGTCGCCCTGACAGAATCTAGGCGTCGCTGGCGGCCCCGCGGCTCGCGGCCGCCTCGGTAACCATCTTCTGCAGGTCGCCTTTCTCGAACAGTTCCAAGGTAATGTCGCAGCCGCCCACCAGTTCACCGCCGATATAAATCTGCGGAAAAGTCGGCCAGTTGGCGTAGCGTGGCAGGTTCTGCATGATCTCGGGATCGGCCAGCACGTTGACGTAGGCGAACTCGGTTCCGCAGCCCTTCAGCGCCTCCGCGGCCCGGCTCGAAAAACCGCACTGAGGCAACTGCGGCGTCCCCTTCATGAAAATGACAACTGGATTGCCTTCCACCTGCCCTCTGATACGGTCTAATGCATCCATAGGTTTTCCTCATGGTAAATGTTACGAAGCCGCTTATTATAGCCGCTTTGACAAGTCCATTAAACGGCCGGCACGCATTCAGGCCGGTACATCGGCAATGCCTAAACCATATCCACGTTTCGTTGCAACCATAATTCCAGCAATGCCAGATGCCAGAGCTTGCTGCCCTTGAGCGGCGTGGTATGCGCTTCCGGCTCGCGCAGCAGGCGATCGACGTAAGCGCGCTGAAACAGCCCACGCTCGCGGCATGCGGCTGAATTGAGCGTGGCGACCATCAGTTGCAGAAAATCGCCGCGCACGTATTTGAGCGCCGGCACCGGAAAATAGCCTTTGGGCCGGTCGATCACGACGTCCGGCACCAGTCCGCGCGCCATCTGCTTGAGCGGAAACTTGCCGCCTTCGCGCAGCTTGAACGCCGGCGGCATCTGCATGGCCAGTTCCACCAGTTCGTGATCCAGAAACGGCACGCGCGCCTCCAGCCCCCATGCCATGGTCATGTTGTCCACCCGCTTTACCGGATCATCGACGATCATGGTCGTGGCGTCCATATGTAGAACCTTGTCGAGAAACTCGTCGGCGGGCGCCTCTTCCAGCAAGTGCTCGATCAGCGCGGAGGTGTGGTCTTCACTTACGTATTCAGGCGCGACCGTCCGCGCGAATTCGGCGTGAGAACGATCGAAATAATGCGCGCGGAAACGGCTGAGATCGTCGCCCGTCGACGCGTCCATTCGCGGATACCAGAAGTAGCCGCCGAACACCTCATCCGCGCCCTGGCCTGTCTGTATCACTTTCACGTCGCGGCGCACCTGCTCGGCGAGCAGATAGAACGCCACGGCGTCCTGGCCGACCATGGGTTCGGCCATGTTGTCCACCGACTCGGGCAGACGATCGAGCAGCTCGCGATTTGGCACGTAAAACTTGTGGTGGTCGGTCGCAAAGCGCTCGGCTACCGGATCGGAAAACTCGAACTCGCTGCCCTTCTCCTCGGGCTGATCTTCGAATCCCACTGTATACGTTTTTATGTCGCGCACGCCGGAGGTCGCCAGCGCCGCGACCAGCAGGCTGGAATCCAGCCCGCCCGACAGCAGCACGCCCACCGGTACGTCCGATGCCGCGATGCGCCGCCGCACCGCCGTGCAAAGCGCCGCGCACGTGAGTTCCAGCCATTCCTGTTCGCTGCGCCCTTGCGCGGGGCGTCTGGCCTCCAGGGTCCAGTAGCGTTTGAGCCGACTCTCGCCATCTCTGGCGATCGTCAGGGTGTGCGCTGGTTCGAGCTTGCGGATGCCCTTGAGCAAGGTGCGCGGCGCCGGCACCACCGCGTGCAGGCTCAGGTGATGGTGCAGGGCGACCGCGTCGATATTCTTGTCGATGCCGCCCGCCGCCAGCAACGCCTGCGTGCTAGAGGCGAATCGCAGATATTTGTCGTTGATGCTGTAGTAAAACGGCTTTATGCCAAAACGGTCGCGCGCCATAAACAAACTTTGCGCGCGCATATCCCAAAGCGCGAACGCGAACATGCCAAGGAATCGCGTGACGCAATTCGCGCCCCAGGCTCGGTACGCCTTGACGATGACCTCGGTATCGCCCGTCGACCTGAACGAAAATCCCAGCGCCTGTAACTCCGCGCGCAGCTCGCGATAGTTGTAAATGACGCCGTTGAACACCAGCGCGATGCCCAATTCCCCGTCCACCATCGGCTGGTGCGACTGCGTGGACAAATCGATGACGGACAACCGCCGATGCCCCAGCGCGAGCGGACCATCGGTGTAATGGCCCTCGTCGTCCGGACCACGCCGGCGCAACGCGGGCAGCATGGCCGTGAGCGCGGTCCTATCCGGCGCACTCCCGTCGAAACGCAATTCACCACAAATGCCGCACATGAGCCTAAGACGCGTGTTGTCGAATGTTGGAGAGAGGGGAAGCCGCGCGGGTAGCGGCTGGCGGGGGATGATAACGCAAGCTGCCGCCTCATGCCGGCTGAGTTGCCCGAGGCAACGAGTATGTCAGGACCCGGCGTTTACGGAAGAACGCGTACGCCGCCGGTGCACGATGCTGCTGATGACCCCGTGCCGCGGCCCGAACAGCGCCGCCAGGATGAGGAGCACGCCGGCCGCGACCGCGATCATACCGGCGGTGCTGGTGCTGCCGTAACCGAAAGCCGCCGGCAGCGCCAGCGCACCCGCATGGCCCAGCACCGCCGCGCTAGCGCCGATGACGAGACTCAAGCCGAGCATCACCGGCAGCCGGTCGGTCAGCAGGTAGGCCGCGGCCGGCGGCGCGATCAACAGCGCAACCACGAGAATGCTGCCGACCGCCTCAAACGATGCAACCGCGGTCACCGCGGTCAAAGTCATCAACAGATAATGCATGGCGCGCGCGTTGACGCCCATGGTGGTGGCCAGCGCCGGATCGAACGAGCTTATCTTGAGTTCCTTGTAAAAAAGCACAACGAAGACAAGATTCAGCAGAAGAATGGACGCCAGGGTCAGGGCCACCCTTGGCACGGCCTGACCTGCCAACGATACCGTATCCAGCGGCGTGAACTCGATGGCGCCATAAAGCACGCAATTGGCGTCCAGATGAACCTGATCGGCCGCCTGCGCGATAAACACCAGCCCCAATGCGAACAGGCCGGTGAAGACCACGCCCATGGAGGCGCCCTCATCGACTTTGCCGTAACCGCGCACCCATTCGGTGAACAACGCCGTGAGCACACCTGCCACCACCGCGCCTATGAACATAGGAGCACTGGTGAGCTTGCCGCTGACGATGAAGGCGACCGCCAGCCCCGGCAGCACCGCGTGACTGATGGCGTCGCCCATCATGCTCATCCGGCGCAGCACCAGAAAACAGCCCGGCAGCGCGCAGGCCATCGCGCACAGCATGCCCACCACGACGATCCAGCCGTCCAGATAAGCGTCCCAGCCCGCCAGCGCGTGCCACATCCGAAGCGGAAACTCAGGCACGGGTACGGCTCATCGGTGCGACAGTATCCGTGGACGGCGCCTGGATTTCGTGCGGGCTCGCCGGCACCGCGAGATGCTGGTCGTCGCGCTCCAGCAGCGACTCCAGTTCCGCGATCATCTCCGGCGACAGCACGTGTTCGATACGATCGGCGTCCCGGTCCACGTGACTGGGCGCCAAGTCCGCATAGGTAATCAGATACACCTCCCACAGCCGGTGATTGCGCACCACTCTCACGGCATGGATGCGGCCCAGAGCAGTCAATACCCAGCAGTCGGATTCCGCCGGGCGAACCAGCCCGGATCGCTCCGCTCGGCGCACAATACGCCTGAGACTGGACGGCGCCCAGGAGCGTCGCCGCAGTAGATCGTCGAACTCGATGTTGCACGCCAGAGGGGTTGCGCCGAAGCTGTCGCGCGTGGCGTAAAGCTCCTGCGCCTCATACATCGCGCGCAGCAGATGCTGGGTATCCATGCGACGGTTGAGACGGCGATGCCGCAACCAGTGCGGCGCGACCCCCCGTGCCGCCCCGCACAACATGCTTAGCGAGAACATGATCAGCGCGGCCAGCACAATCATCGCGCCGGAGGGCAGCCGCGGAAACAGTGCGCTGACCATCGCACCCACCGCCGCGCTGAACGCCCCGATCAACGCCGCGACGCAGATAATGGGCGCCAGGCGATCGCTCCAGAAGCGCGCCGCCGCCGCCGGCACGATCAACATCGCGATGATCAGAATGACACCCACCGCCTGCAGACCCACCACCACGATGGTCACCACCAGCCCCGCGAGCACCACGTCCAGCACGCCCACCGGCCACCCCTGCCCCTGCGCGAAGCCGGCATCGAAACAGAGCAGTCTGAATTCCTTGAACAATATCGCGCACGCGATCACTACCAATCCCGCGGCGCCGGCAATGAACCACGCGTCGATGGCGGTCATGGAGGCGGTGCTGCCGTAAATATAAGTCTCGAGCCCGGCGGCGGAGCTTGCGCCCATCTGCTGGATCACGCCCAAAAGCGCCACGCCTGCGCCGAAGAACACGCTTAAGGTTATGCCCAGGGCCGCGTCCTCCTTCAGGCGCGTGTAGCGGCGAATCATCAATATGGCGCCCGCGCCCAGCACGCCCGTGACGGCCGCGCCGGTCAGCAGCACGGGCAGGGATTTGCCGGCGACGCCGACCAGATTGGCGAGCACGAATGCAAGGCCCACCCCCGGCAGAGTGGCGTGACTCAGCGCATCGCCCAGCAGCGCCCGCTTGCGCAGCAGCATGAACGTGCCGATCACACCCGCCGCCAGTCCCAGCAAGGCCGCGGCCAGCACCACCAGCCGGGTGTTGTAGTCCTGCAAGGTCAGTACGCGCAGCGCCGTATCGAAAGCGGGCATGTGCTCAGTCGCTCCGCGTCAGCGCCTCTGCGGCATCGCTCAGCAAGGTAAGTTTGCCGCCATAGGTCTTGCGTAAATTATCCTCGTTGAAGACCTCCGCGGTCGGCCCATGCGCGACCACCCGCATGTTCATCAGGATCACGTAATCGAAGTATTCGCGCACCGTTTGCAGATTATGGTGCACGACAAGCGCCGTCTTGCCCGCCGTTCGCAGGTCGTGCAGGAGGCGCACGATCGCCTTTTCGGTGGCGGCGTCCACCGCGGCGAAGGGCTCGTCCATCAGGTACAGGTCCGCCTCCTGCGCAAGCGCGCGGGCGAGAAAGGTCCGCTGCTGCTGCCCACCCGAGAGCTGACTGATCTGGCGATCGGCCAGATCGGCGATGCCCACGCGGTCCAGCGCCGCGCGCGCGGCCTCGCGGTGTCGGCGCGTCACCGGCAGGCACCAGCCGATTTTGCCGTAGCGGCCCATGGTCACCACATCCAGGGCGCTGACCGGGAAGTCCCAGTCCACACTCTCGCGCTGAGGTACGTAGCCGACTCTTCGGCGGTTCCTGCGATACGGTGCGCCGAACACGCGCACGCGACCGGACACCACGGTGGGCACCAGATCCATGACCGCCTTGATGAGCGTCGTCTTGCCCGCCCCATTGGGCCCGATCACGCCCACCAGCCGGCCTTCGGGCACGTCCAGTTCCACTTCCCAGAGCACCGGCTTGCGGTAATAGGCGACCGTCAGATCATGGATACTCAGCGGCGCGGGCGAGGGGCGCTTTTCCGCCGCGTCAGGACGTGCGCCGCTCCTGCCGCTGACAGACCGGATCGCCTCGCGCAGGCTCGTGGCTACCTCGGGCTTATTCATTATGGGTTAATTTTCCTTGCATGCCGCGCGCCGGCGCCTGACCGCCCAGCGCCTGGGTTGCGGTGGTGAGATTGTGATCCAGCATGCCCACGTAGGTGCCCTCATAAGTCCCTTCGGCGCCCATGGCGTCGGAGAACAGCTCGCCGCCGATTTCGACCTCATGACCCCGAGCGCGCGCGCCTTCGATCAGCGCCTGGATGTTCTGCTGTGAGACGGTGGTTTCGACGAATACCGCCGCCGTTCTGGTCTTGACGATCAGGTCGATCAGATCGTTGACTCGCTTGAGGCCCGCCTCCGACTCGGTGGAAAGCCCCTGCACGCCCCGCACGTCCAGACCATAGGCCTTGCCGAAGTAATTGAACGCGTCGTGGGAGGTCACCATCAGCGGCTTGTGATCCCCCCGCGCGCCCGGGATAGTGGCGGTATGTCGCAGGCCGTACTGGTGCAGCTTATCGAGCTGTTGACGGTACCTTTGCGCGTTGCGCTCATAGTAATCGGTGCTATCCGGGTCGAACTCCGCCAGCGAGCGGGACACGACCTCTACGGCCTGTGACCAGGCGCTGACATCCATCCACACGTGCGGATCGAACTGCCCATGCGCCTCGATCAGGTAATTTCTGTCGATCAGATCCGTCACCGCATAAACCGGTTTGGTCCGGCCGACCGCGGTCAGCGTGTCGATCATGCGCCCCTCCAGCAGCAGACCGGTATAGAAGATAATGTCCGCATCCTTAAAGCTAACCACGTCATCGCGCGTGGGCGTGTAGAGATGCGGGTCCACACCCGGCCCGATAATCACGTTGACCTCCGCCCGGTTACCGGCGACCTGTTCCGCGATGTCCCCGACCATGCCGACCGTCGCGGTAATACGATACGGCCGGTCGCCAACAACCGTGTCAGAATTATCTGCGGCGTCGTCCGCGCACGCGCCCACGGCGGCGACAACGAGCATCTCCGCAGCGTAAGTTGTTGTTCTCATCAGGCGCAGCCGTTGAAACCGATTGTCGTTGCCGGCGCATGTTTTCATTGCCTTTTATACCAGTACGTTAGTTTTGAGACATAAGCATTCAGACGCGCACTGAAACGACTCACAAGCGGAACGAAGTGCCGGCGAACACGGTGAAATCATCGGCGTCATCGGATGGGCCGGCGGTGCCGCCGAAATCCACGATCCAGTTGTCGCTTAACGCATAAGTGAGGCCGGCGCTGCCGATAGCCTGATACCCCGCGCCGGTTTCGTGCGGCGCCACGCCGACATACTCGACGTAGCCGCCAAGATCACCGGCAATTTCGTGTCCGAGGGTGGCCGTGTGGATAAAGGCGACGCCATAGCCGTCCGCGTCCTCGTTGTACACGAAGTCCACCTCTGCCATGAGCCCGAGATCAAAGTCGTTGGCCAGCGGCACGGCCAGCGGAAAAATGACGCCGCCCTCGATGTGCTCGTTGGTCAAATCATCAGCGCCGGTCGGAAACTTGACGAAGGGCATGATCGCGAACGCGGTCGGGCTTAAACCCGGCGGCGCCACACCGTCGTTGCCCCACAGATTGATCTTCAGGCGCACTTGCGTATCATCCCCGAAGCCTTTGGCGATCCGATTATTGCCGTCCTGCTCCGTCTCCTGGCGCGTGTACAGCGTGAACACTAACTGAAGATCGACGTTGTTCAGCAGACCAGCCTTGATGTTGCTGGTCAGGACGCCCAGCGCCTCGGTGCGGGCGCCACCGTCATCGTCGTAGGCGTATTCGGCCAGACCCAGCTCAAACTGAAAGTGTCCGGCATCCACTGTGTAAGGGCTCTCGGTCGTATCCGGCCGGTCTGTGCTCATCTCCCGCATCAGGTTCACCGGCGTCGGGTTGAAAAGGGTAAATCGGCGCTTGTCCACCGCCGGTGCGGATACGCGTCGGGGGCATGATGCCGCACGCACCTGGTCGGACATCCGACTGGCGCCCATGGCGCTTGCGCCTACCACGACGTTCAGCGAAGCCACTGCAATCCAGACGCAACGTTTCATTAAGCTGATACGGATTGACTTGGTTACCAAATATATTATTTTGATTATTCAAATTGAAGAGTAGCAGGCCGTCCAAGACAATACTATCAATTTACCCGACATGCACGGTACGGACCGGCGCAAAGGCACGAATGACCAGCATTACAGTCGAGAATTATCTGAAACACATATACGAGGAGCAGCAACTGCTGGGCGCCGAGACGGATCTCGTATCGGTCGGACGGGTGGCGGCGGCGATGGGCGTCACCGCGGGCACCGCGACTGCGATGGTCAAGAGCCTGGCGAAGAGCCGACTGATCCGTCACGAGCCACGGCGCGGTGTGCGTCTGACGGACTCGGGCGCCAGGATCGCATTGCAAGTGGTGCGGCGACACCGGCTCATAGAGGCATTTCTGGTCAAGGCGCTGGGGCTGGACTGGTCGGAAGTGCACGCGGAGGCCGAGGAACTGGAGCACGCCATCTCGGACAAGGTACTTGAGCGGATCGACGCTTTCCTCGGTCATCCGGCGGCCGATCCGCACGGCGATCCGATCCCGCCACCTACCGGCAAGCTTCCACGCCAGAAAGCGATGCGCCTGACGGATTGCCGCACCGATGTTCCGTTGCGGATCACCCGTGTTTTGAATCAGGATCCGGATTTTCTGCGCTATGTGGCCAGTCACGGCCTGACGCCAGGCGAGTCCGTCACGGTCGCGTTCCGGGAGCCCGCCGCCGACGCGGTCACGGTACGCGCTCGTGATCGCGAACCGGTCACGCTCGGCACCGCCGCCGCCGCCGCCATTCTCGTGGAATCCGTGGGTGCGGAACCCGCGGATCTCGATAACAGTCACCGCGCCTAAAGTCGCTGATTTGAGTCGCTATGGGCGGCGACGAACCCTTGTTTGTTGACAAACTTTGGCGGGTTATGCGATCGCGATCAGGTAATAACCCATGCCCACCAGCGCGCTGCCCAATAAGGTTGGGATCATGCCGAGCTTGAAGCGCAGCAGCGCGATCATCGCACACGCGGCGATAATCAGCGGCACCGGCCGCAACGTGTCCCACACCGGAATCAGCAGGCGCATGCCGAACGCATGTTGCTCGTAGACCTTGCCGAACACCGTATGCAGCGCGAACCACACGGCCAGGTTAAGCACCACACCCACCACCGCGGCGGTGATGCCTGACAACGTGGTGCTTAACGCTTTGTTGCCACGCAAAGCCTCGATATAGGGCGCGCCGAGGAAGATGTACAGGAAACACGGTACGTAGGTCACCCAGGTCACCAGCACCGAGGCGAGCACGCCGGCCCAGAGCGGGTCCAACATGCCGGCGTCGCGGTACGCGCCCAGGAAACCCACGAACTGAACAACTTGTATGAGCGGGCCCGGCGTGGTTTCGGCCATGCCCAGTCCGGTCAGCATCTCGCCCGGTTGCAGCCAGCCATAAGTGTTGACCGCCTGCTGCGCGATGTAGGCCAGTACCGCGTACGCGCCGCCGAAGGTCACCACCGCCACCTTGCTGAAGAAGATTCCGAGCTGCGTGAAAATGTTGTCCATGCCCAGCGTCAGGGAGAGCACGATGAGCGGCGTGAACCACAAGGTCAGGCACAATGCCGTGATCCGAACCGCGCGCCTTATGCTCGGGTGCGTATGAATCTCGCCCTGGTAAACGACATCCGAATCCACGTTGCCACCGCTTGTGTCGCCATGCCCTCGGATGACATAGAAAGTATCCGGCCAGATGCGCCCGCCGATGTAACCCACGAGTCCGGCGCCGATGATGATGATCGGGAACGGAACCTGGAAGAAGAATATGCCGATGAACGCGACCGCGGCGAGTCCCACCATAACCACGTTCTTGAGCGCCCGCGAGCCGATCCTGATCACGGCCTGCACCACCACGGCGAGCACCGCGGGTGTCAGTCCGAAAAACAGCGCCTGCA
>JACCYU010000152.1 GCA_013696315.1 Gammaproteobacteria bacterium
CACAGCTTACCCACTTCGCCCGGCGACGGCTCGCCTCCATGCAGCGCCGCTCGACCTTGATACGAGCCTTCTGCCAACAAGCCGAATTGTCGCTTTGAATCGTTAACTTATTATGCAAGTCTCAATAAGCATTCCTGCGTGAGCCAAACCTGATCGGCGCATAAATACATGGGGATTGACGGGGATGAGGCACTTTTTATGTAGAGGTTGTTTATTGCTGATTGCGTTGCAATCGTCAGCTTATGCGGACGACGATTATTTGACGCGCAGCTTCGAGGAAGTAAAAAGCGGCAGTGCGATACGTTTGGAGAGCGCTTCTTCGGACTCCTATTGGACGCCAGGGCGCCTGAAGAACGCTAAGCCTAGAACCCCGCGTGTCACGGTGGACAAAATTCTTAACCTCAAGATGTCCACCAAATCAGATGCACTTGTAAATGGTAAAACCGGGATCGCGGAGGCCACTAACGCAAGTCGCCCCGCCGTCAGGGCTGAACCTGATTTAGAGAATCGCCTGTTCGTGCCCGAAACAGAAAATCAGAAGTCGCGAGCAAGAACGGGGGACGTAAAGCGTGAAACACCGCAGACCGCTGTCAGGCCGCAGAGCGTGGGAACTCAGCATGCTCATTTCACCAGTTCACGATTGATCCCACTAAGTGCCGACCTCCAGTATCCTTATCGTGCAGTTGGCAGGCTCTTTTATACCCAGCCGGGCGTGGGAAACTTTGTGTGTTCTGCCGCCGTAATTGAACCCAGAATTATTCTGACTGCCGGTCATTGTGTTCACAGCGGGAGCGGGGGCGCCAATGGATTCTATGCCAACTTCGCGTTTGTGCCGGCCTTTAGAGATGGGGCGAGTCCGTTTCAGGTTTGGAACGGCGTATATGGAATAGTGACGGCAACCTGGGGCAATGGCGGCGGCAGGGTACCTAACGCCGCGGATTATGCATTGATCGAGCTACAGGATAGACCTTTTGCCGGCGCTGTGAGAAGAATCGGCATGGTGACGGGCTCGTTGGGCGTCAAGACGCGCAGTCTCCATCCCAATCACGCGCATCTGCTAGGGTACCCGGTTAATCTGGACCGCGGTATGAAGATGCACCAAGTCACTGCTCAAAGCTATGGCTCGGGCGGTATCAATACCATTATCTATGGCTCCGATATGGGACCAGGCTCCAGTGGCGGGCCATGGGTACAGAACTTTCAATCGCGCGCCGCTGGTCAAACCGGTGGCGGCAACCCCGGTAGCAACCTGGTTATAGGTGTAACGTCCTATGGCGCCGTCAGCATGGGCCCACGCTATGAAGGCTCCTCTATTCTGGATCCGCGTTTTACCGAGATTTTAAGTTTCATGTGCGCACGCAGGCCAGCAAACTGCTGAGAATGCTATGTGATGTCTGCGCGGTTGCAAGGCCGCGCAAGCATCCTCCCAAGCCCGCATGAATCAAGACTTGGCATTATCTTCCCCAGAGTCACTTCGGGTCCAATATCGTCAGCAGCCCTTTGACCGGAATCGCCAACCATTTCGGCCGGTTGGCGAGTTCATAACGCACCTCGTAGAACGCCTTTTCCAGGGTAAACAGCTCTATCAGACGGCGGGCGTGATCGGCATCGCGCGGGTACGCCGGACAATCGCGCGCGCCTTCTGCGTAACCGGCGAGAAAAGCCTCGGCGGTCACGCGCTCCCATTCCTGGGCGCGCGGCTCCAGTTGCGCCAAATCGGGTGGCTGGTCCTCGGTCGCGTCGAACAGCGCGGCGTAAGCGGCGTAGTTGAATGATCGCAGCATCCCGGCGACATCCTTGAGCGGCGTATGCTTAATCCGCCGTTCTTCCAGGGTGCGCGCGGGCTCGCCTTCGAAGTCGATGATCACGAAGTCGTTGTGAGCCAGCAGCACCTGACCTAAGTGATAGTCGCCGTGGTAGCGGGTTTTGAGTCCGTCTAAAGCGGCCGTCGCGCTGGCGCGGATGCGCGTCATCAATGCCTCGCGCGCGGCCAGCAACGCGCTTACGTCCTGGTCTTCGCGACTGTCGCTTTGCGCGAGCAGGTCAAATGTCTGGTTGGCTTCGTCGGCCACCTGCGCGACCCAGCATTCGATGTCTGTGCGCGAGATCGGCTCGGGATCGAAATCCGCATTGCCCGTGGTTGCGGCCAGTGCGGTGTGCAATTCGCCCGTGCGGACCCCAAGCGTACGCATCAGGTCC
>JACCYU010000153.1 GCA_013696315.1 Gammaproteobacteria bacterium
CTGTGTGTCCTGCGCCAGCGCACAGCTCTGGGGATTGAAAATTCGCTCCAGCAGCCGCGGAAACAGTTCGAATGCGCGTGCGCCGGCCACGACGACCAGATCGGCGCGGTTGCGCACCTCGGTCAGCGACGTGGTCATCCAGCCGTCGTCCTGCAGGATCTGCTGATTGCGGAACAGCCCAGCGCCGTACATGTGATCGATGACGGCACGGCTTTTCCTGGCCAGAGCCATGACGGCGCGCGCGCCATTCACGTCGGTTGCCAGGCCGCCGATAAGTGGCAGGTGGGCCTCGCGCAGCACTTCGGCGGCGCGATCCAGCGCGGCGTCCATGCCCGCGCTTGCGCCCGCGATCCGCGGCGTCGCGCGGGTGCCCGGTGGCGCCTGGGCGAAGCCGCGGCGGCTTAAGTCGCAGCCGTTCTCGGTTACCTCGACACCGCTGTCATCGAGCCGGACGCGCAGGTCGTCGCAGCCTAGTCCGCACAGCGGACACACGACATTTTCGAACTCGGCAGTTTCGACTTGGGCGGTCTCGAACGGGGCGGATGAATCTATCTCGGCCATACGCCGTGTGGCTCCTGGATTTCGACAGGCCCGGGATTTTAACAGGCTCAGGGTTTGTCAGCCCCGGGGTTTTGCACGTAACGATGCATTCGCCGCATGCGGGGCCATGAGCTGCGGAATGCATTAAGAACCAGGCTGGGCAAGGCAATCTAGAGGGCAAGGATAATGCCAACTCGATGAGAGCGGTCTCGACGCGGGGCCCCCACCTGGCTCGCCACGCCCGTCCCCGTCGCCGCGACGCGAAGCCGCGCCATTGGCACGACGCGAGCCTTGCGATCGCGCGAGTTGGCGCAGACGCCGTGCGTACAGTCCCCTCCGGGCGGTCAGCGTCGACCATCGCGCCTTGGTGTCACGTTAAGCGGTTGCGGCGTTACATCGGCGATACAAAGCTGCGCCGTACGCCTCGGGTCAACGACGGGGCTCCCGCTAAAAAACCTGTGGGCATGGTAGTTGCTAAATGCTTCGGATGATTCAATGGACCACACAGCGGTCGGGCGTGCGTTTGTGCGTGAAGGTCGAGGCGCCCGCGCGACTGCATCTCGGGTTTCTGGATCTCCACGGCGGCCTCGGACGGCGTTTCGGCGGTTTTGGGCTCGCCATCGAGGGTATCGCCACGCGTCTGTCGGTAGCCAAAGCGACTTCGTTTTCGGCGAGTGGGCCGGAGGACGAACGCGCGCTTGAGCATGCGCGCAACCTGTTCGCCCAGTTGCGCCTGCCGCACGCGGTGTCGATCAGGGTTTTCGAGGCGATTCCCGGCCACGTCGGTCTGGGCTCCGGCACGCAACTGGCGCTTGCGGTCGGCACTGCCATCGCGCGGCTGTACGAGCTGAGTCTCAGCACGCGTGACATAGGCCAGATGTTGAACCGCGGGGCGCGTTCCGGCGTGGGCGTAGGCTCGTTCGACACGGGCGGTTTCGTCGTGGATGGTGGTCGCGGACGCAACGACCAGGCGCCGCCGGTCACCGCCCGGCTCGAACTTCCCGCCGACTGGCGCATCGTGCTGGTGCATGACTGTAGCGGCAAGGGTTTGCATGGCGCCCAGGAGGTCAGCGCCTTCGATGCGTTGCCGGCGTTCCCGGCCGAACGCGCCGCGCATCTTTGCCGCCTGGTGCTGATGCGGATATTGCCCGCTATCGCCGACGCGCACCTGGACGACGCCAGCCACGGTATCAACGAACTGCAAACCGTGGTCGGCGATTACTTCGCGCCCGCTCAAGGTGGCCGCTTCGCAAGCGAGGCCGTCGCCGCTGTGCTCGCGTGGTTCGAGAGTCGCGGCGTCACCGGCGTTGGACAAAGCTCGTGGGGGCCCACCGGCTTCGCGTTGATCGGCAGCGAGGACCGCGCGCAGGCACTGATCGCTCAAGCGCAATCGGTGTTCGACAGGAGTGCGGTGCGTCTGCAGTTGGTGCGGGCCCGCAATTACGGCGGGCTGGTCGAATGTTATCAGTATGCGCAGGCGGTGAGCGGCGCGAGCCTGTAATGCGCGGCGGGCACCGTCGGTGGATGATACGCCGAGGCTTGCTTGTGGCGGTCGAATGGGTCGGCGGGCTTTAATCCATACTACACCACACTACCGGATGAACTTGGTCGAATGCATCGTTAATGCTTGAACATCGATGATTTATGCGGCGTTCGTTCAAAGGTTGGCGCCGCGCCGGAAATTTGCAAGCTCACTTGCGTCATTGGATTAAATTATGGAAAGGCCCTTTATCCTGCATATCTTTACACCCGGCAAAAATGTCAGTCCGTTCGACGCCAACATGGCGATCGACGCCGGCTGGCAGGTCGCGATGCCTTACACAAACGTGGAAGCCGATGAGATCCGGGATCTCGTGCAGGATGCGATCTTTTCCCGCGGTCCCAGCGGCGTCAGGCGCACGGGTATCTTTGTGGGCGGGCGCGACCTCCACATCGCGATGGACATGCTGAAGGCCGCCGAGGAGTCCATGGTGCCGCCGTTCGAAGTCTCCGTGTTCGCCGACCCCAGCGGCGCCTTCACCACCGCCGCGGGGATGGTTGCCAAGGTCGAGCAGCAGCTGGCCGATAAACACGGCGCGTCACTCGAAGGCTTGTGTGTGCTGGCTTTGGGCGGCACCGGTCCGGTGGGTGCGGCGGCTTCGGTACTGGCGGCCAAGGCCGGCGCACGGGTGAAAATCATCGGGCGAAAGATCGACAAGGCTCGCCAGGTCGCCGAGATTTGCAACCAGCGTTACGGGGCGGATCTGACCGGCATCGAAGGCGAGGCGGACGATCACAAGGGCGAGCTGATCAAAATCGCCGATGTGATGTTCGCTACCGCCAAGGCGGGTGTTGAAGTCTTAAGCCGCGAATTGATCGCCTCCGCGCCGCGCCTCAAGGTCGCCGCGGATGCAAACGCGGTGCCGCCGCCCGGCATCGCGGGGGTGGACGCCAAGGCTGACGGCGTCGCCATCGAAGGCTCGAAGAGCGGCGCGGTCGGCATCGGCGCGCTGGCGATCGGGGACGTGAAGTATCACGTTCAACAGCGGTTGCTCAAGCAGATGGTTAACAGCGACGAGCCCGTGTATCTGCATTTCGAACACGCCTTCAAAGTGGCGCGGGAATACGTAGCGAAAGCATGATGCCGGATCCCGCCGACATCTTCATCTTGGCCAGGTCGGGCCGCGCGCTAGCGCAGTCCGCGCGCGCGCCTGACTGGCGCCCGTGGGTGGTTGACGGCTTCGGTGATGTGGACACCCGTGACTGCGCGGCCGGTGTCGTGAAAGTCAGGATCACCAGGGATGGTCTGTCCGAGGCGGGCGTAGCGGACGCGCTGGATATGCTCGCGCTCAAGGCGCGTCCGGGCGGGCCAGCTCCTCTACTACCAGGTTCCCCATCAGGGTATGGCCGCGCCGGGTTGATTTACGGCAGCGGCGTCGAGGCCATGCCGGCGCTGCTGGATCGCCTGGCGGATCGCTTCGAGATCATCGGCAATGGCGCTGACGTCATACGAGCCGTCAAGGATCCCCCCGTGTTTTTCGCGACCCTGACAGCACTTGGCATCGCGTATCCCGTGACCCGCTTCACCGCGCCGGAGATGAAACGACACGACGGCATGCGCGGAATTTCCGGTGACTCAGTTTATGCATCGGCGCATGAATGGCTGGTAAAACGCGCGGCCGGTTCGGGTGGCGAGCACGTGCGCCGCTGGCGCGGCAGAGCTATCGATGATTCGCAACGCTATTATCAACATTTTCTGCCGGGGCCCGCGATGTCCGCGTTATTCGTCGCCGATGGTCGCCGTGCGCAGGTCCTCGGTTACAACACGCTGTGGCGCGCCCGGCATGCAGGCTCGCCGTTTGCCTACGGTGGCGCGATCAACCGCGCGAAACTTTCTCCATCGCAACGCCAACTGATTGCAAATCACGTGCACGCACTTACCGCAGCGTTCGGTTTGCGCGGCTTGAACAGTCTGGATTTCATGGTGCATCACGGTCAGCCGCGGGTTCTGGAAATCAATCCGCGACCCGGTGCGACCTGCGAGCTTTACGAACCGGAGGCGCCTGCGGGTATGCTCGCGCTGCATACGCGAGGTTGCCGCCGTCAGTTGCCCGGCGACTCGTGCTTGCGCGGATTTAGTGAACACGGCCCGCGCGCGCAGGTTATTGTCTATGCGGATAAAGCGTATCAGGTGCCTTTAGGCCTGCGATGGCCGCACTGGTGCCGCGATCTGCCCGCCCCGGGCGCCGCCATTCCCACACACGCGCCGATATGCACGGTGCTGGCCGAAGGTGACGCCTTTGAGCAGGTAAGCCGCCTTGCCGGCGCGCGCCGCGATGCCGTGTTGAATTCCTTGGCGGCGACGTCCATTGCCGCATAGCCGTCGTGCCAATACAGAGGTAAACAATGGACCAGAAACCCGGAACGGACAAACACACGAAACCGAGCGTCAATCGCCTGAGCGCGCCGTTGGTAGCGCAACTCCTGGCGGATGCCGATCAACTACGCATCGGCGTGCGTAAGCTGGACAACGGCGCCACCCTGGTGGACGCCGGTGTTGACTATCCCGGCGGGCTGGAAGCGGGCCGTCGCGTGGCTGAAATCTGCATGGGCGGGCTGGGGCAGGTGAGCTTCACCGCCGGCGGGGTGGCCGATCGCTGGCCCGTGACAATCCACGTGCATGCGACTGACCCGGTGCTGGCCTGTCTGGGCAGCCAGTACGCAGGCTGGAGCCTCACGCACGGCGAGGGCAAAGGCGCTTTTCAGGCGCTGGGCTCTGGCCCGGCGCGCGCGCTGGCGCAGAAAGAGCCGCTTTACAAGGACCTGGATTATAAAGACACATGCGACAGCGCTTGCCTGGTGCTCGAAGTCGATAGCCCACCTCCGAATCCGCTGGTGGACAAGATCGCGCGCGATTGCGGCGTGACGGCCGATGCGCTGACCCTGATTCTCACGCCCACGCGCAGCCTCGCCGGCAGCACGCAGGTGGTTGCGCGGGTGCTGGAAGTGGCCATGCACAAGGCCCACGAACTGAAGTTTCCGCTCTCGCACGTGGTCGACGGCATCGGCAGCGCGCCGCTGGCGCCGCCGGCGCCAGATTTCATCAAGGGCATGGGCCGCACCAACGACGCGATCCTATTCGCGGGTCAGGTGCAGATCTACGTGCGGGGCGACGATGACGCCGCAAAAGACCTTGCCGAGAAACTGCCCAGCAGCGCATCGAACGACTATGGCCGGCCGTTTGCGGAAGTCTTCAAGGCGTACGAATACGATTTCTTCAAGATCGACCCCATGCTGTTCAGCCCGGCGCGCATCAGCGTCACGGCGATGGAGAGCGGGCGCACTTTCCACGCCGGCGAGATCGATCTGAAGCTGCTCGAAGCCTCGTTCGGAGACTGAGGCCCGGGAATGAGAAACCTGGAACCGCGCATAGCCATCTTCACCGACGATCCCGGCTGGCACGGCGCACGGTTGCGCGAGGCCTTCGCTGCGCGTGGCTGCGCGGCTAATTTTGTGTCGCTCAAGAGTTGTCATTTCGACATCGGTGCGGATGCGCACCCGTTGAGAATTTCCGGCTTCGAGCCGGCATTGCCCGCGGCCGCGTTCGTGCGCGGCGTGCCCGGTGGCAGTCTGGAAGAAGTGGTTTTTTATCTTGATTTTCTGCATGCGCTGACCGAGTTGAACGTGCCCGTTTACAACGACGCACGCGCGATCGAGCGCAGCGTCGACAAGGGCATGACCAGTTTTTTGTTGCGTAACAACGGCATCCCGACCCCGCCCACCTGGGTGACGAACGATCCCGAACACGCCCGCGCTGTGGTCATGCGCGAGTTCGCAGCAAACCATGCACTGGTGTGCAAGCCGTTGTTCGGCGCGCAGGGCGAGGGCCTGATGCGCCTGTTGCCGGGCGATCCACTGCCAGCGGCGGAGATGCTTCACGGCGTTTATTATCTGCAGCGCTACATCGACACGGGCGAGGGCAGCTGGCACGACTGGCGCGTGTTCGTCATCGCCGGCCGCGCGCTGCTGGCGATGCGGCGCGAGGGTGCGACCTGGATCAGCAACGTCGCGCGCGGCGGCAACTGCCAGCCCGCGGTCCTGGACGATGGCTTGCGGCATCTGGCCGAGGCGGCGGTCGCCGCCGTGGGCATGCAGTACGGCGGCGTGGACATTATCCGTGACGCGAAGGGCCAGGCCTGGGCGGTGGAGGTCAACAGCGTGCCTGCCTGGCGGGGCCTGCAGAGCACCTGCAACGTCAACATCGCGGAATTGCTCGCCGACGACTTTCTGCGCCAGCTTAAGCCAGGCACGATGGCGGAAGCCGCTGGATGACGATGGCCCCGCCCGTTGAAGCAAGCCGTGTTTCGCCGCAGATGCTTAAAGACATCTACCTGCGCGCATGCGAGATCGATTTGCGGGCGCTCAAGCCCGGTAACGTGGGCGTAGACGCGCCGGGTCATGGCATGTTTGCTGCGGATTTCACCGCCAGCGCGCAAGCGAGTGTGGCGGCATTGACCGCACCCACGCTGGCTGTGGGGGCGAGCCCGAGCTTGGGAGAACGCCCGGGCCTTGGAGAACGAATATACCGCGCCGTGGCGGCGACGCGCGAAAAAGTGGCGTGCAACACCAATCTCGGGATCGTGCTGCTGTGCGCACCGTTGCTGCACGCCATGCAGCCAGGCGACGCTCCCGCGAGCGGGCTGCGCGCCGCGCTACGCGAGGTACTTAACGGCGCCGGCGTTGACGATACGCGCTGGATCTACCACGCCATACGGCTGGCGTCGCCCGGCGGGCTCGGCACAAGCCCGACGCACGACGTGGCCCGTGAGCCTGAGGTTACCGTTATCGAAGCCATGCGAACGGCTGCTCACCGGGACCGAATTGCCTGGCAGTACAGCAGCGGCTACGCGGATATCTTCGATTACGCATTGCCGGCGCTCTCGGCGTTCAGAGCACGCTGGGGCAGCGACGAGTGGGCGGCGTCGGGGATCTATCTGGGTTTGTTGCGCCGCTTCCCCGACAGCCACGTCGCGCGCAAATATGGCGAGGCGCGCGCGATGGAAGTGAGCCGCATGGCCGCGCCGCTGGAAGCCGCCCTGATGCAATGCAACGCGCCTCAAGAAATACTTCAGCGTCTGCAACGCGCCGACGCTGAATTCAAGCGAGCAGGGATCAATCCGGGCACCACGGCCGACCTCACGGTAGCAACCCTGGTCGCGTCTCACCTGGAGCAACTGCTCAGCACTGACAGCAGGAATCTGTCTTTATACTTTACGCAACGCGCAGGGAGAAAATCATACGGATTGCGAGCGTTCGTCAAAGCCGCAGGCAGCCGGGCTGTCGGCGGCGCGGGCGTATCGCCAGACGTGTCTTGTAACACCATAACCTGTAAGGAGTAGTTATAAAATGGCAGTTATCAATAAAGTACTTGTTGGCGAATTCCTCACCGGTGACGGTAACGAAGTCGCGCACATCGACCTGATCATGGGCCCGCGCGGCAGCGCCGCGGAGACGGCGTTCTGCAACGCGCTGACCAATAACAAGGAAGGTCACAGTACGCTGTTGGCGGTGGTCGCGCCGAATCTACAGGCCAGGCCCAACACCATTCTGTTCAACAAGGTCACAATCAAGGGTCAGGAACAAGCGGTACAGATGTTCGGCCCGGCTCAGCGCGGTGTAGCACTGGCGGTGGCCGATTGTGTGGAAGACGGCACTATTCCCGCCGACGAGGCAGACGATATCTTCATCTGCGTCGGTGTGTTTATCCACTGGGACGCCAAGGATCACGAAAAGATTCAGGATTATAATTACGAAGCGGTCAAGCAGTCGATCAAGCGCGCTGTCTCCGGTGAACCCACGGCGGCCGATGTGGTGGCCAACAAGGGCACCTCGCACCACCCGTTTGCGCATCACCGTTAAGCCGTGCGATGCCCCGGTCGCGAGATCGGGGCATCGGCGTTCTTGCGGGGATTGGGCCGGACGCGGCTAGACGCGTTCCTCGCGGCTAAACTCGGCCAGCTCCCTGGCGCCGACGACGCCGCTATGCAGGGCGCTGGCTACCAGCGCACCCCGGGCGCCGGCACTGGCCAGCGCATGCAGGTCATCGGCATGGCGAACGCCGCCACCTACATACCACTCGGTGTGAGGGGAGCGCGCGGCGAAGCGCAGCAGTCGATCGAGATCGGGGCCAGTGCCGCTGCCCACCCGAGCGAGCGACATAATCATTACCCTGGGCGGCCAGCGCGCGATGTCGGTCAGCAGCGCCGGGAGCCCCAGGAACGCGCCAACCCGAAAGTCTAGCGAAAGGACGGGTGCGTCCGCCGCCGCGCACAGCGCGCGCATCTCCGGCAGGCGCGGCTGCGTGACCGACTCGCTGCCGATTACCGAGCGGATGCGTCCGTCCGGCGCGCGGCGACGTAGTTCGGGCGGCGTCGTATGCAGGCCGTCGTCCAGCCACATTTCAAGCGCGGGGTAACGATGATGGATGTCAAGAACGCACGACAGGTTGTCAGCCCTTCCTCGAATCGCATCGAGGTCCGCTATGTAAAGGCGGGTGAAGGCATA
>JACCYU010000154.1 GCA_013696315.1 Gammaproteobacteria bacterium
GAAAGCGGCATCAATTCGCGCGATGATGTCGCGCGCATGCGAAAGGGTGGGATTAGTTGTTTTCTGGTCGGTGAGGCATTTATGCGTGCCCGCGATCCGGGCGCGAAGCTGGCCGAGCTGTTTGCGTGATAAGTAGCGGGAGCGATCTTAAGATCGCGCCCACCGGCCTGCGTTGACTGAAAAGCTTGAGCTTACCGCGTACCCAGCACCACGATGGTTTTGCCGCGCGCGGTGATCAGCCCGCGTTGTGCCATATCCTTCAGCACCCGCCCGGCCATTTCGCGCGAGCAACCGACAATCTTGGCGATCTCCTGACGCGTGATGCGCAGCTGCATACCGTCCGGATGCGTGATGGCAGTGGGCTGGCTCGCAAGTTCGATAAGCGTGTGGGCGATGCGGCCGGTGACGTCGAGATGCGCGAGGTCGATCACCTTGCGGTTACTGAGCTTGAGGCGCCTGGCCATTTGGCCGGCCAGAGCGAACAGGATCTCCGGATCGGAGGTGGCGAGATGGCGAAATCTGGAGTAGTGCATTTCGGCCAGTTCGGATTCCTCTTTCGCCACCACCAGGGCGGTGCGCTGCCCGGATTCGAATAAACCCATCTCGCCAAAGAAGTCTCCACGGTTCAAATACGCAAGCACCATTTCGTGGCCCTCGTCGTCCTTGATCATTATGCTCACTGAGCCACGGGTGATATAGTAAAGCGTGTCTGAGGGTTCGCCCGCGTGAATAATGATGCTGCGCGCCGGATACTTCCTGCGATGACAATGCGCCAGAAACCGTTCCAGCGTCGGGTTGGGGTTCGGTTTTTTTAGCGGTAGAACGGACATGGCGCACCTCTTGGCGTAGTGGATTCCCTTAAGCGCCTGAATCTATGTGACGCCGCGTCGCTTGTCGAATCAGATTTAACTCAAAGCCACCGAATTCCGATGAACGTTCGTGTTAAATGGATGGACAACATGACGTTCGTCGGCGAAACCGGCAGCGGGCATGCCGTCGTCATGGATGGACCACCCGACCACGGCGGCCGTGATCTTGCCCCGCGCCCCATGGAAATGGTGCTGCTGGGGCTGGGCGGTTGCACGGCATTCGATGTGGTCAGCATTCTCAAAAAGGCGCGGCAGAACATCACGGGATGCGAGGCGGATATCCAGGCCGAGCGCGCGGACGCGGTGCCGGCCGTGTTTACCCGCATTCACATTCATTATTCCGTGCGCGGTAAAAATCTATCGGCGCCGCAGGTGACACGCGCGGTAGCGCTATCGGCGGAAAAGTATTGCTCGGTTACCGTCATGCTCGCGAACAGCGTCGAAATCACGCACGACCACGAGCTTATTCAGGACTGAGCGCATCTGAATTGAGTACATTTTTTAACTGCCGTGCGAGTGCGACAGGTTCCGGCATCCTTGAACGGAATGCCTTCTTGCATGGCGGTACGCAGTAACGAGTTCAGAACAAATGGATCAATTAAACAAGCGACCTCCCGCTACCGGTGGGCTGCGTCACGTGGCTCTTAACGTCACCGATATGGCGGCTTGCGAGCAGTTTTACGTGGGTCTGCTGGGAATGGCGATCGGGTGGCGACCCGATGCTGAAAATATGTATCTAAGCTCGGGTTGCGACAATTTAGCGTTGCACCGGGTGCAGAAAGTTGGCGAAGCGGGTCAGCGCCTGGATCATATCGGTTTTATCCTGCGCAGGGCCGAAGATGTCGATGCCTGGTTCGAGTTCCTGCAGGCGCACGAGGTGCCTGTCGCGCAGCCGCCGCGGACGCATCGCGATGGGGCGCGCAGCTTCTACTGTCGTGATCCGCAAGGCAATCTGGTACAGATGATCCATCATCCGCCCATCGCGCAAATGTGTCCTTAAGATCCGCGTCCGCGCCGCGCGCTCGCTAAACGCGAAGCGGCCGACGCGAGCTAGAGTCCGCGGTCGCCGCGGGTTTACGCGCTCGGCCCAATCGGGCATTATCCTGCGCCAGCTTTCCGCGCACTCCATAACACCCTGACTGACATACGCGTGCATCGGTAGAATGTCGCCCGTTATCCGGAGATGCCCATGAAATCAAAAAAGCTCGATAAGAAGCTGCAGCTTTACGGATTCAACAATCTCACCAAATCCTTGAGTTTCAATTTCTACGACGTCTGCTACGCGACCAGCGAGCGGCACCGCGACGAGTACATCGAGTACATCGACGAGGCGTACAATGGGGACCGGCTGACGCAGACATTAAACGACGTCGCCCACATGATCGGGGCGACCGTGCTGAACACGGCCACGCAGGACTACCACCCGAAGGGCGCCAGTGTCACGATGCTGATCGCCGAAGATGACGAGGTGCCCGCGCAGCCGGAGCAGACCAACGAGGCGCCGACGGCCGGCCCGTCGCCGGAGGCGGTAGTGGCGCACCTGGACAAGAGCCACATCACCGTGCACACCTATCCGGAAAGCCATCCCGACAAGGGTGTGATGACCTTCCGCGCGGATATCGATGTCTCCACCTGCGGCCGGGTATCGCCGTTGCGGGCGCTCAACTATCTGATCCAGTCCTTCGACGAGGATATTGTCGTTATGGATTACCGCGTGCGCGGGTTTACGCGCGATCTGCGCGGCAAAAAACACTTTATAGATCACAAGATTAATTCAATTCAGAATTTTCTGTCGAAGGAGACCAAGCGCCGTTACCAGATGATCGATGTAAACGTTTATCAGGAGAAGATCTTTCATACGAAGATGATCCTGAAAGACTACGACCTCGACGACTACCTGTTCGGCCAGGGCAAGAGCGATTTTTCAAAGAAAGAGGAGAAGATCATCGAACACCGTATACGGCGCGAAATGGCTGAGATTTTTTACGGGCGCAATCTGCCCCGTGCGTGACCAGCGGGATATTCCAGCCGTGAGGCTGCGGCCAAAAAGCGCTGCCGCATTCGGAACGACCTGAATGATGTTCGATGCTATTCCCAGCCTTTATCGGGTGCCATTCGACGGCCGATTTGCGCGCGCTGAGCTCCCCACGCGGCCGCCCATCGTGTCGGACAAGAACGCTTTAAAGAAAGCGCTCGCGCAACACGTCGACCGCCTGAGCGTGCTGCAACGGATGCTTTACGCGCACGATCGGTATGCAGTGTTGCTGATCTTTCAGGCGATGGACGCGGCGGGCAAGGACGGCACAATACGCGCCGTCATGAGCGCCGTCGATCCAGCCGGGTGTCGGGTATACAGTTTCAAACAACCGTCCGCGGAAGAACTGGATCACGATTTTCTGTGGCGCACCACGCGCTGTCTACCGGAGCGCGGCCACATCGGCGTGTTCAACCGCAGCTATTATGAGGAAGTGCTGGCCGTGCGGGTGCATCCGGAATATCTGGAAGCGCAAAAACTGCCGGACGAAATCGATCGCGATGCAATCTGGCCGCAGCGACTGGCATCGATTCGTGACCTCGAACAGCATCTGGCGCGCAACGGCACCGTGATTTTGAAGTTCTGGCTGAATGTGTCGAAAGAGGAGCAGCGCGAGCGATTTCTATCCAGACTGGATGAGCCAGAAAAGCAGTGGAAGTTTTCCATGGCCGACGTGGGCGAGCGCGGTTCTTGGGGCGCCTACATGAATGCTTACGAAGAGGCGCTGGCGGCGACTTCACGTCCCTGGGCGCCATGGTATGCGATTCCCGCGGACAACAAGCATTACATGCGGCTCGCGGTGGCGGAGCTCGTGGTGGAGTCACTGAAGTCGCTGAAGCTCGAGTATCCTGCGGTCGGCGCCGTAGAGCGCGCTAGGTTCACGGAAATGCGGCGCATCTTGGAAGCGGAGTAGAGGCGGCGAGGGCGTAAGACGCCGCTCATATACCTCCGTATCGAGGATTACCGGCAAATTCAAAGCCAGTACGCGGTGCGCGTCATCACCTTCGACACGAGTGTCATGGCGCGCTGGATCGCGCCTGGCAACGCCTGCCCTCCTGCAAGCGCCGCGGAGCGCGCATGTTCAGCCTCGTCGAGCTTCATTTGCGTCAGGATTGCGTGGCTGCGCCGGTCGCCCGCCGGCAGGCGCTGCAGGTGATCGTCGAGATGCCGGACAACCTGGCGTTCCGTTTCGCTGACGAAGCCCAAGCTCCAGGGGTCGCCGGCTAGACCCGCGACCGCGCCCAACGCATATGACCCAAGGTACCAGCAGGGTCCGAATACGCTGCGGCGGCCGCCAAGTTCCAGAATCCTTTCATGGCACCAGGCGAGATGGTCGTTTTCCTCTTCCGCCGAATGTCGCATCTGCTTGCGTACTGGCGCATCGCGCGCGGTAAGCGCCTGACCGTGATACAAACCCTGTGCGGCGACTTCACCGGCATGATCCACACGCAACAGCCGCCGGGACAATCGTCGCGCGGACGCCGGTAATGAATTCGCGCTATCGCTGTCGGTTTGCGCGGTCGCTGAAGGGTTCGGGCGCCGCGCATGTTGCCGACCGTGCACGGTACGCAGCGCCTGGTCAATTTCCATCAGCAGCTTGTCCGCCCACGAGTAGTTGCGCATTCTAAACACCTAGTCGGTAATGAGTTGACGATCCAGCAAGGTCACCGGATGCAGCACCTCGCAACTTAGACCTGCGCGTCGCAAGCCGGCCTTGATGTGCAGCGCGCAGCCGATATTCGATGTCGCGATGATGTCGGGTCGCTGTTCTTTGACATGTTCGAGCTGGTCCGCGAGCAGAATATCGGCCATGCGGGGCTGCGTCAGCATGTAGCTGCCGGCCGCGCCACAGCAACCACCGCTGTCGGGCAGTTCCCGCAACTGGATGCCCGGTATGCTGGACAGCAGGTCGAAGGCATGGCGCGGCTTTTTTAGCACGTGTCTCAGACTGCATGGGGTGTGCACCATAACCTTCGCGGCAAGCGGCCTGAATGCAGGCTGCCGGGGGGCTTGCGTGGCCAGAAACTGACAAATGTCCTGATTGCGCTTCGCAAAACGCTGCGCAGAGTCGCATGCCAAGTGTTTGGCGTAGTCGGACAATTGTGCGCCGCAGCCGCTGGCGGTTGAGACGACGGTCTGGTTGGCGCGGCTTTCGAACGCGCGAACGTTGCGTTTCATCAAGGCCAGCGCCTGGTCAGGCGCGCCACTGTGCATGTGCAGCGCGCCGCAGCAGGTCTGAGGTTTCGGGACCGACACGTGATAGCCCAGCCGCGTGAGCAATCTCTGGCTTGCATTCAAGGTCGCGCGATCGAAGATCTCGGCGACGCAGCCGGTAAACAGCGCCACCGAGGGACGGTCGTCAGCGGAAGCATGCTCGGAGCGCGGGCGCGCCGTCGGTTCGATCGCAGGCAGCAGGGACTGGCCGCGCGCGAGGCCGGCGAGTTTCAGCAAGCCCATCTTCCGTGCCACGTTCTCCACGCCGGACCGCTGGTAGGCTAGCAACGATGTGAAGGCCAACGTTCGCGGCCAGCGCCGCGTGACCAGCATGCTGATCAAAATGTGCGAGAAATCGAAATAGCCGGTGCGCCTGTCCCTTAGCCTGGCCCTCGTGGCATCGATCAGGTCGCCATAAGGAACGCTTGCCGGGCATACAGGTTCGCAGGCGCGGCATGCCAGGCAGCCATCGAGGTGTTGCACCAGTGCGCCGCCGTCGCTCAGCCGCCCCGTGTGCAGCGCCTGCATCAAGGCAATGCGCCCGCGCGGCGAATCGGCCTCATTGCGCGTCTGGTTGTACGTCGGGCAATGCGGCAGACACATGCCGCACATCACGCAACGATCCGCCGCTTCGGAGATATCGATCATTGGTTGGAGTATAAGCCGCGTGGCAGTCCCTGTTGCGTTTGGAAAGTTCACCGGGGAAACTTAAATAAACCTGTCGATGTGATGTACGCCTGCCAACGGCAGTAACATGGTGACCACCTTCTAAGCTCCAATATTTCCATACCACGATGGCTTACTACAAACGTCATTTGTTTTTTTGCACCAACTGCCGGGACGACGGCAATGTCTGTTGTCAGGATCATGGCGCGACCGAGATGCGCCAGTATGCCAAGCGGCGCGCCAAGATGTTGAACATCACGGGCCAGGGGGGCGTGCGCGTGAATACGGCAGGCTGCCTGGATCGTTGTAGTGAAGGACCCGTCGCGGTCGTATATCCGGACGCCGTTTGGTACACATACGAAACGCAGTCGGATATCGACGAGATCATCGACGAACATCTGGTGCACGGTCGGACTGTCGAGCGCCTCAAAATCTGATGCTTTTTCGGAAGCACGGTCGACTTCGGTGCGCGATGAACGGCTGACGAAGACGGACGGGTGGTGCAAATTCCGGTAGTAACGGTTTGCACATCTAAACTATTATTCGATATGAATACATGGGGCTCGTCGTTGACCCTAAGCACAAGCGACGCATAAACACACATCAAACGGGAGATCCCCACATGCAACAAATATCAGCGAAGAAAATCAGCTCCGCGCTAGGGCTAATGGCGTTCCTGGGCGCCGGTAGCGCTAGCGCCCTGGGTACGTTGGCTATTAATGTCGAGCCCAACGGTACGGCGGGCGCGAACGTGATTGTGATCGGTCCAGCAGGGCCAAACACTGCGGTTCGGAACACCACGGTGGATCGGCGTCTGAGCCTGCCGCCCGGTCGGTATCAGGTGTTTACGCCGGGTGTGCGTCTGACCGCACCTATCGTCGACAGCGTCTTTGGCGTGGTAAACAAGCCGGTTGTGAATATCGTCAATGGGCAAACCGTACCATTACTGGCCAATTTCGACCAGCTGCGCCCCGGTACGGGACGCTTATGGCTGCCGGTGAGGTTGGATGGCCAGGTACAAAGCTTCGCGCGCGCGCAACTCGCGTCCGGTAGTGATGCGCCTGGTGTCGCCATTACCGGCGCCGGCAATCAGCCGATCAACGCCATTTTCGACAACCGCGGCAACATGTGGGTCGCCTCGTTCGGCGACAACACGATACTCAAGTACAGCCCGCCCAAGCTCGCCGCCCCCGGTGGAGCCCGAGTGCCGGACGTAATCCTCCGCACCAATGCCACGGGGTCCATGAATGGCCCTGTGGGACTCGCCTTTGACCGCCTGGGAGATTTGTGGGTGGGCAACTACGGCCTACAGACGGGTGGCGGCGGCGCCGGCGACAACACCATCGTTAAATTTACGAGGGCTCAAATCGCTGTGAGTGGTGCACCGACACCTTCGGTCATTCTGAGGGGCTTCAACAATCCCTATGGTCACACCTTCGATGCGCGGGGCAACCTGTGGGTGGGCAACACCAGGGCCAACAACGTGTTGCGCTTCCCGCCGGCACAGCTGAAAAACGGCGGTACGCCCAATCTCACCATTACCGAGACGAGCATTGGAACCCTGAACGGCCCGCGGGGCCCCGTGTTTGATCGCGACGGCAACTTGTGGGTAGCTAGCGCGGGTGACGAGCGCGTGGCCGGATACTCCATAAGCGGCGCTACCGTGACGCCATTGTCAACAATTACCCTGCAGGACGAACAGGGTCAACCGGTGCCGAGTCCAGACGGGCTGGCGTTCGACAATGCCGGGTTTTTGTGGGTGACGGGGACTGGCGGGTTCCTCTATCGATACTCGAAGGCCAGTGTGACCCCCCCCGGCGGTATCAAACGGCCAGTTACCACCATCAGTCAATTCGGCAACACGCGCGGCGTATTTATCTCGTTCAATCCAAAGCCCACACCGCTGCCAGCGACCCCTTAAAGGGGTAAGCGCGCTCACCAACGGTACGGGCGTTAACACGCCCGTACCGTCCTGTCTCTCGTTTCTCCCCCTTGTCGTTCAGGCGTTGGAACGCATATACTCGCGTTCCACGCTTTGTGTTCCGCGGCAACTTGTGCCAGCCACAGCAAAAACCCAGCAAAAACAATAATTGAGGCCGCCTGAAGTGCGGCAGAACGCCTATCTACCTTAGATATCGGCATGTTCAGGATAAAACTAGTTCACCCAGCAGCATTAACGGGCAAAGGACGATCGACATGAAAGTACGGATTATTGACAGGATTCTGCTGCCTTGCGCACTGATTGCGCTCATTGCCGGATGTGGAGGTGGCGACGGTGGCGATAGCACGCCACCGGTACCCTCAGGCGGCCAGGGTACGCTGGATATCGATATTCGCCCGAATAACCTCGTTGGCAGCACTGTTCAGATCGCCGGTCTTAACGCCGTACGCACAGTCTCGCGAGACATGAGTCTGACGCTGCCGGCGGGTCAATATGCCGTTTCCGCCCTTGGGTTGCGTCGCGCGCGGCCGATTGTCGATGATGTGCTGGGCACTGTAGATACGCCGACCGTATCGCTTTCGGACGGGCAGACCGTCACCGTGGTGGCGGATTTCACGGAATCCCAACCTGGCGCTGGTCGCTTGTGGTTGCCGGTGCGTGCGCCCGGCCAGCTTCAGTCTTTCAATCGAGCCCAGCTATCGACGAACACCGTGGGCACGGGCAGTACCACCATCACAGGCGCCGGCGTGGAGCCGATCAACACAGTGTTCGATGCGGGCGGTAATCTGTGGGTGGCCTCGTTCGGCGACAACACGCTGTTGAAATACAATGCGGCGCAGCTCGCCGCGCCCGGCGGCGCGCTTACGCCGGACGTGATCATCAGCTCCTTGGCGAACGGTTCGCTGAACGGTCCGGTCGGACTCGCGTTCGACGGCGACGGCAATCTGTGGGTGGGCAACTTCCTTCCGCGCGGCGCCGCCGGCGAGAATACGGTAGTGCGTTACACACCGCAGCAGCTCGGTCAGTCGGGGCAGCCCGAACCGGGGGTAGTCCTTACCGGTTTCACACGCTCGTATGGTCATGCCTTCGACGCCGACGGAAACCTCTGGGTCGCGAACAACGGCGCGGACACCGTGCTTCGGTTCCCGCCATCTGAGCAGGTGAGCGGTGGAACGCCGGACGTCACTATCAACAGTACCAGCGGCGGTTCCTTGCGCGGGCCGCGCGGCCCAGCCTTCGATGACGAGGGCAGATTGTGGTTATCGAGCGCCGGCAACAGCCGGGTCGCGGGTTACACGATCGGCTCGGATGGCGCGGCGACGCCGATTGCCACCGTCACTTTGGAAAATGCGCAAGGGCAGGCGGTGCCCAGTCCCGATGGACTGGCATTCGATAATCAGGGCAACCTGTGGGTGGCGGCCTCCGACAATAACCTGTATCAGTACGCAAAGGCTGATCTATCCGCTAACGGCAGCATCCAGCCCGCAGTCACCATCACCGGCTTTGGCGCCAACCGGGGAGTGTTGTTCTCCTTCAATCCCTTGCCGGTTGGGCTGCCGATCAATCAGTAAACTGGCGGGTATCTTTATGACCCGGGGTGGGCCTTGAGCCCGCCCTTTTAATTTGGCCCTGGGATCGCATACACAATCGTGAAATTGCCGCGAATCTTGACGCGATATATGGCGGTCCAGGCCTCCGGGCAGCGAAACTTCAGCGGTTGTATGCTGCCTGTCAGTCCGCTATTATCGCGTGTTTTCGCATTTATGCGTGAGCACCCCCGCGATGAAAACCTTTAGCGCAAACGCGGCCACTGTCAGGCGCGACTGGCACCTGGTCGATGCCACCGACAAAACGCTGGGCCGTCTGGCCAGCGAAATCGCGCGCAGGTTGCGCGGTAAACACAAACCGATTTACACGCCGCATGTCGACACCGGCGATTACATCGTCGTCGTCAACGCGGAAAAGATCCATGTCACCGGCAACAAACTGCAGGACAAGGTATACCACCGTCACACGGGTTACATCGGCAACCTGAAATCCGAAACCTTAGGCCATCTGTTACAGAACAAGCCGGAGCGCGCAATTCAACGCGCTGTGAAGGGCATGCTGCCAAAAAATCCGCTGGGACGCGCGATGTTCCGCAAACTCAAGGTGTATGCGGGTCCGCAACATCAGCACGCGGCCCAGCAACCGCAACCACTAGACATCTGACCGGCGAGTCGACCGAATCTTTCTTATGGCAACAGAACAATATTACGGAACGGGTCGCCGCAAATCCTCAGCGGCGCGCGTGTATATGCAATCCGGCAACGGCGAAATAACCATCAACAAGCGTTCGGCGGATAGCTATTTCGGCCGCGAGACAGCTCGCGCCGCCATCCGGCAGCCATTAGACGTCGTCGCCATGCAGGACAAATTCGACATTCGAATCAGCGTCGCCGGCGGTGGCGGCAGCGGTCAGGCCGGCGCCATCCAGCTCGGGATTGCACGCGCCCTCGTCCGTTACGACGAAGGTTTGCGGCAGTCGCTGCGCAAGACGGGATTTCTCACCCGCGATGCGCGCGAGGTGGAACGCAAGAAAGTCGGTTTGCGCAAGGCGCGCAAGGCGACGCAGTATTCCAAGCGGTAAGCTTTCAGTCTGAGGTCCGATACTGGCTGATTTAGTAGCCGCTTTCGCATGGCTTGAAGTTGCCGCCTCGGCGGTCACGATCGTTCATTTGCTGGGGGATCGTCTAGTGGTAGGACAGCGGACTCTGACTCCGTTAACCGAGGTTCGAATCCTCGTCCCCCAGCCAATAAACACAATAACTTAGAATAATAACCCGCTAAGTGCGTTCCAGTTTGGCGCACTTTTGGCGCAACAGTTCACAACAAATGGTATGATTGCGGGCGTGGTAGCGTGTGCTATCGCTTCGGCAGGTGCTAGTCATGGCCTACGTTCGTGAGCGCGCGGGCAACGATGGGAAGCCCGCTTACTGTGTCTACGTCCGCCTCAAGGGCTACCCGCCGCAGACCGCGACTTTCGCCCGCAAGACGGACGCGAAGCGATGGGCGCAGCAAACCGAGGCCGCGATCCGCGAGGGGCGGCACTTCAAGAGCGTCGAGGCCAAGCGGCACACATTGGCTGAGCTGATCGAGCGCTACTTGCGGCACGTGGCGCCGCACATGAAACCGCCGAGGATCGCGAGGCGCATCTACAATGGTGGAAGGCCGAGATCGGCGAGCATGTCTTAGCCGACGTGACGCCTGCGCTGCTCGTCGAAATGCGAGACACGCTACTGCGCGGACAAACGCGGCGAGGCAAGCGTAGCGCATCGACAGTCAATCGTTATATGGCCGCGCTTTCGCACGTTTTCACGATGGCCGTGCGGGAGTGGCAGTGGACAGAAGATAATCCTTTTCGCAAAATATCCACGCTAAAGGAGCCTTCCGGGCGCGTGCGATTCCTGGACGATGACGAACGCGCGCGGTTGCTTGTCGAGTCTAAGGCGCATAGTGACGAGCTTTACACAATCGTCGTGCTGGCGCTCTCAACTGGGGCGCGGCGCGGCGAACTTCTATCGCTCACTTGGAAAGACGTCGATCTAGCACGCAGGACACTCGTTCTCCGAGAGACTAAGAACGGTGAGCGGCGATCACTGCCACTGCAAGGCCACGCGTTCGTCTTGGTTCAAGACATGGCAAAGCTGCGCCGGATCGACACCGACCTGCTGTTTCCCGGCACGAAAGACCCGAAGAGGCCGTTGGCGATCGGCAATATCTTCAACGCGGCAGTTACGCGCGCCGGCATCGAAGACTTTCACTTTCACGATCTACGGCACAGCGCCGCGTCCTATCTCGCCATGAACGGCGCGACTATACCAGAGATCGCTGGCGTGCTCGGCCACAAGACCTTGCAGATGGTCAAGCGTTACGCACACCTATCAGATCAGCATACGGCGCAAGTCGTGGCGCGGATGAACACAGCGATATTTGGCGCCGAAGCTAAGCGGATTCGGGCGCTTGAACAAACCAGATGATAGGTGCCGCGCGGCTCCATTAGGCGTGCACAAAATCTAGCGCGGCGTATCGCGTGGATTCCATACTCAAGCGCTATCACGCTGATCTACCTGTGCTAGAGCAGGCTCGTCTTGGCTGCATTAGCGAACGCGAATGGCTCAGCGAACTTGCCATCGCATTGCTCTGGGAGCCCGATCCAGACAAGCAATACTACTTAAGGGCGGCCATCATCCGTGCATGCAAGGCAGGGGATCTGCCTTACCAAGGGCGACCACCTATCAAACCCGGCGAGCCTCCGGTGATTTGGGTTGACGAAACTAGCCCTTTCTACGAGTGCTACTACATAACGCGTGACGACCTTCGAATTTGGCTTGAGCGTTGTGGGGAGTGGCCTTTGCAGCCCGATATTCTGCTCTCGCGATGGTGGGTTGATGTCAGCAGTTCCATCCAAGCCCCGCGGGTGCGAGCGGATGCGTTGACCGACGCAATAACGGCGGCTCTGTGTGTTCTACGAGAGGAACTTGGACGTGACTCAACTGCCCACGAGATCTATGACTATCTGCGCCTTCGCGACACGACTGGAACCGTACTCGATGAGAATGACCGAGGACTCATATGGGAAACCAGCGGTGGCAAGTGTCACACTACCAGCCTCAAGGCGCTTGCGAAACGTGTAAACAAACTTCGGCGTCGGAGATAGGTTGGTGTCTCACCTGTCCCGATTTCCCTCCCGATTTCCCCGAGTTCCCTCCCGATTTCCCCGATTTTCCCCCTTTCTAAAAATGTAAAGTTTCGTGCTCTAGCCTTCGGCAATCGCTGGCGATAATTCGCCGCGCTTCGCCGATAGGCACATCAATAGGATTAGAGCATGACTGAAGCAATAGCACACACCCGGTTAATTCCAGTCCCGAAATGGAACGACTACCACGCTTGGCCGCCTCCGGGCGGTCTGCGTCACCTGATCTTTCATGCCGAGCACAACGGTTTCAAGAGTGCCTTCAAGAGGGTAGGCCGACGCATACTCGTTGATGAGGCCGCGTTCTTTGCGTGCGTAGAACGGCAGCAGAAGAAAGGCCGCGCAGCCTAAAGGGGAGCTTATATGGTGCAGAATCGAGAACGCCCGGCGAACAGGCCGGGCGTTAATGTGGTGGCGCAACTAAACGTCTTGTCGGAAGTTCAGAATTCTACTACTACCGACCATAAAGCAGTAGCCACACCGGCGACGCCCCCGCCTAGCGCTTATCGTTTTTCATATTGTCACCCATGCCTGGCCAGCGCTGCGCGCGTCGGCGATGTGCGTTGCCTCAAAGAGGCTAGAACATGAGGCGCCGCTATCCGCCTTATGGACGCCTACTAGCTAAGCGCATGGCACGTCCGGACACCTGGCGCCGCTATTGGGGTACCTCGCCGGATGGTAAGCGTGTGAGTCTCTTTGTGTTAGCCGGCGTGGATGCCTGGAGGCTCGGCCACGAATGGATCGAGCATCGCTTACTCGCCGTGAGCGCACCTGATAGCGATCCCACTATATACGACTGGTCAATACTCGCCGGTCACCCGCCGATCCTGGTGTGGCCATGCGGGCGCTGTGGAAGTGCGCACCTGGAGTGCCTGATCTGCGCGCTTATCCGCGACGGTTGTGAGCGCGTACTCGCACTTAGGCCACGTTGCTGCATTCGGTATTTGGCCGAGGAGGTCTCATGAGCCGCGCGCACATTAGATTCGGTCGCGAACGCGGCGACCGCATCGTTAGCTGTGAGGGTGATGCGGGTGATCGCGCACGTCGGATTGAAACGCGCCAACTTGCAACGCCTGGCAGTCGCGCGGTCATGCGCTGCCTGGCTAATGTGTCGCCGGAGCTTATCCGTTGGCTCTGGCTTGGTCGGATCGCTTGCGGGAAGGTAACTCTCATCGTGGGCGATCCTGGACTTGGTAAGTCTTTCGCGACCCTGGACATCGCCGCGCGCGTCTCCACCGGCGCGACTTGGCCGGATGGCCGACCAAGTATTTCGGGTTCGGTCATCCTACTTAGTGCTGAAGACGACGCCGCTGACACCATCCGGCCGCGGCTTGATGCTTTGGGGGCGGATCTCTCCCGTATTCACATCCTGGATGGAGTGCGCAGTGAGGACAGCGAGACCGGCGAGGCTGTCGAGCGCGCGGTCACTCTAGCCGACACGAATGTACTGGCCGAAGCTATCGATTCTGTTACCGATGTCCGGCTGGCCATTGTTGATCCGATCAGCGCGTATCTAGGCACCGCCGATTCTCACAAGAACGCCGAGATCCGCAGCCTGCTCGCGCCCCTGGCGAAATTCGCTGCTGCTCGCGGAATAGCCGTAGTCGCCGTGTCGCATCTGAACAAGGGCGCCGGCAGCGCGATTTACAGGATCATGGGGAGTCTCGCCTTCACGGCCGCCGCGCGCGCCGTATGGGTTGTCGCCAAAGACAAAGATGATGAGACACGTCGGCTCCTGTTGCCCGTGAAGAATAATTTGGCTACGGACTCAGGCGGGCTCGCCTACCGTATAAAGACACACGACAACGCGCCATTCGTAGAATGGGAACCTGATCCCGTACTCGTAGACGTGAGTGATGCCCTCGCAAGCCCTCCGGGCGATGAGGAAGGAAGCTTCCGCCAAGAAGCCGCCAAGTGGCTTACCGAAATTCTCGCGCGTGGGCCAATGACCGTGAAGGCCCTCAAGCACGAGGCTTCTGGCGCGGGATTTTCGTGGCGTACGATAGAAAGGGCTAAAAGCGCGGTCGGTGCGGTCGCGCGCAAGCAAGAATTCTCCGGCGGCTGGTGGTGTTGGGAGCTTCCGACTATGACCAAGATTGCCATGAAGACCGCCACACATCCCAAGGTGGCGGCCTTCGCGAAAAAGCGCCACAGAAAGCCGGTTCTGTCGCGACTTTCAGCGAAGACCGCCAAAGCTCACGGAATGGCGGTCTTCACTGCGTCAAGGCGGCTTTGCAGGAAGCCTGCGTGGGGGTGTCCGTGACGCCGGACCAGTTGCGCGCTGTACTAGCCGAAGAGGATATCCATGATATCGAGGGAGGGGTGCTCAGCGTTGAGAATCTGCGCGCATTGGCGCGTACGATGCAATAATGCGTGCAGAGCGACCTGAACACACCCGCCAACACACAAACCAACACGCCAACGAACACACTTCCGGACACACCTTTTGCACACGCCTCAACACACGCTTGACACACTACCGAACGCGCCCTAGCGTTTACGTCATGGCCGACATGGAGACTTGGGATCGTCTATGGGAGATTTTCTATAGTGGAGACCCGGATGATTGTGCTTAGGTCTACCGCGTCGTTGCGGATGGTGCGTTTGTTAATCCATACTTCCTGAAATGTACGCCGACGAACGATCTACCAGAAAGCCTCCGGGATGATTATGGTGGTGGCGCTTTCCGGATTCTGGTTCGGCGATGCAAGAAGATGATACTAAGCGGCACTTTTGATATTGAACCGCTTCCACCGCCACGTGAGCCCAGACGACAGCCGCGATACAGCCTTTGAATTAATAATCACTAGGTCTGAGGTTTTATTCCTTCGTCCGCACCAATTAACCCAAAAAAAAGGGCGATGACGCCGCAGGGTGTCTCGCCAGACATAAGCAATTAAATAAGCAACTCGCGTGTCGCAACTCACCGAACTCATTGCGCAGATCAAGGCTAAGAACCCTCAAATGGGGGCGGATCCTGGATGGAAGCCACCCATGCTAGGGAAGCGGATGGAAGTGAAACTCCACTGCCCCGCTACGAGCACCACATGCTATGCGACGAGTATGGCCAATTCCCTGCGGAGATGAACGACTGGGAAAGAGAGGTGTTGAAGGTCGAGATGACACGCGAAGGTTTTCAGGCATGGTACCGTAACCCGTCACGTGCTTGTCCGGAGTCTTTAGGCGTCGCTTACAACGGCAATGATCAGGTCAAGCTCGTACGCCCCGACTTCATCTTCTTCGTAAAGCAATCCGATGGCAGCTTCGCTGCGGACATTGTAGACCCACACGGGACCCACTTCAGCGACGCATTGGCAAAACTTCAAGGCCTAGCCTACTACGCTGAGAAACACTCGGAAGTCTATCGTCGGATAGAGGGTATCGCGAAGGCCGGGGACAAACTGCGTGTGTTGGACCTGACTGACTCGTCGGTGCGGAAGGCGGTTGCCGAGGCTGCGGACGCAAGGAGTCTTTACCAGAGCGAGTTCGCGAGCGACTATTGAGCACTGATTTTACGCAACTAAGTGCTTGACAAGCTCTCGGGAAGCTGTCCCCGAGGGCCCTACAATTATTACAGGATTCCAAGCGCGCCGGGAGTAAATCTCCAAGAGTGCCTGTTCTTACTTACGTCGGCTCTTTGAGGGCCAGGGCAGAATGCCGTCAAGCTCCTCCAATAGTGGCTCCTCGTTGTCTGCATCGTCATCATGGGTATGCCCGACGCACCTTAAGCTGTCATCGAACCAAATGAGTGACAGGCACTGATCCCACTCTCGTACGAGCATCGCCTCCTCGGCTAACAAGTCGTAGTTCTTGACGCCATTCGAGAACCAGATATCTACGGGAATTTCATCATAGTCTTCGATCTTCGCCCCCTCTTTGATCAGCTTGTGGGCGACGCTGCTTTGAGGCGCAGGGTTCCCAATCCCGATCCATCCCTTCATTTCCCGGAGTAACCTCGACCTTGATGCGTAACGAACCTTACCGTTCTCGATCAAGACAAAAGCGCACGGGACATCGCAGCTGGCGGCGAAGCGGGAGCCAGTCGAGCTTACGGACGCCTCATATTTGGCCGCCAGTTGCTTAATGGCATCTAGAGATACATCCAGATCATCGATATCCCTCTTAAACATGTCGTACGGCAAGAGGCATTCAGCCGCAAAGACATCACATAAGATCTCTTCTTTGGGGCGCGACCGATAACTGATGAGATCCGACGTGCTTATATTCTCTCCGTGATGTTGTGAGGAGAGTCCAAGCACGATATGCGCGATTTCATGCAGCACTGTGAAGCGTTGTCGCTCCTCTCTGTGGTTCCCGTTCACGGTGATGATGTTCTTGCTACGAAGGGAAAACGTTTGTCCTGATTCTGCGTCATCCAGGTCGTAACATATTTTGATCTTGGCGTTCGCGGCAGCAGCAAGACGCTCGATATCAACCGGAACGGAATCGATACCCGCGTCCCTTACAAACTGACGTGCCTTCAGGACGGCTGTGAATTCGTCCAATTAATCGTCCTGCTCTCCGAGAAATGCGTTCAGGCGATCCGCCTGTCTCCGCCAGTCATCGGGCGTTTCCGGGCGTTTTCCCCGGAAGCTCATCTGCGCCAAGGGTTCAAGAAGCTCTAAAGGCCGATCCTCATCCTTGATAAAAACGTCAATGAGCTGCTCGTTCATTGTCTTCCCAACAAGCAAGCGCAGCAGGCGTGCGCGGCGGGAACTAAGTTTCAGAGTGCGCGCGAATGATTCGACGACTTCCCCTGATGGGGAGGTCTTCTCACCCTTCTCCAGCCGGTGAATATAGGCGTGGTCAATCTCGCACAATTTTCCGAACTCGCGAAGGCTCAAGCCGCGCTCTTCACGAAACATTCTTAGGGCGTAGCCAAAAGACATCTGGGCTCCTCTTGACAAAACGGAGAACTATTCTAGTGTGTTGTCCACATAAACAACGGCATGGCGCGCAAGCACACTTGATAATATCAGAAACGTGTGATGTTTCCAGTAATATGTTGTTGTTTCAGACAACACAAGAGCTAAACGGACGGCCTTCAACAAGCCGTTTGTGCGATAGGAGATGAAACTATGAGCAATAAATCATGGAAACCAGGAGAGAAAGCGCCGCGTTCCGGCCAGTACCAGGTAGTCAGGCCGCGTGGCGGGAAGGGGCCAGAGCGCACCGTCGTGAAGGACGAACCCTTTCCGCCGACGTTTGGCCGAGGCCATCGGTACATACTCGTTGATCCCACCAAAACCAAGCGGAGGTGACTCCGCTGATGGCCGGCAAAGAAGAATCTGAACAGCCGAAACGCCGCATCCTTTGTATTGATGGCGGCGGCATCCTCGGTACATTCCCGGCGGCCTTTCTCGCTGGCCTGGAACCGGATGTCGATCGCCCGATCGGTTCATATTTCGATCTGATCGCCGGCACCTCGACCGGCGGCATCATCGCCATCGGTCTCGCGATGGGGCTGCGCGCCTCGGAGCTTCTCGATCTCTACGAAAAACGTGGTCCGGAAATCTTCGGCCAAGGGCGTGGGCCGGTCGCGGACTTCATCTTCGACAAGCTGCGGTTCGCGCGAAGGCTTGTTGTGAACAAGCACGATTCCGGGCCGTTACGATCCGTTCTCGAAGACACGCTCGGGGGCAAGCGGGTTGGCGACGCCGCAACGCGGCTGCTTATCCCGGCATGGAACCCGGTCGCGCGGTCTGTCTATATCTACAAGACCGCGCATCACGCACGCCTTCGCAACGATTACAAATGCCTGGCCGTCGATGTCGCGATGGCGACCGCTGCTGCACCGACCTACTTCCGCCAGCACGTCACGCAGCACGCCGTTGGCCTCACCGACGGCGGCACATGGGCGAACAACCAGGTCGCGCTCGCCGTGGTGGAAGCGATCACGCTTCTCGGCTGGCCACGCGATTCCCTTCAGGTTCTCAGTCTGGGTTGCCTGGACGAGACCTATACGATTCGCAAATGGGCCGGGATCGGAACGCTCGGCTCGAAAGTCATCAAGCTGTTCATGGACGGGCAGTCGCACGGTGCGATGGGGATCGCCAAGCTGCTCACAGGTCACGAGCACGAGCGGACGGCCATTCACCGGATCAATCACCCGGTCCCTTACAACGCCTACAAGATGGACGACACGCGCGTCATTCAGGATCTCAAGGGGCTGGGCCATTCCTTCGCACGCGATCGACAACCGGTTCTCGATCCCGTGTTCTTCAGCCATCCGGCCGACGCGTTCATGCCGGTCTACGCGCTGAATGAAGAGCCGGGTGTGACATCAAGAGAGAGGTTGTCGGCATGACGATTGATATGAAGAAGTATTCGGCGTTCCTCGAACAGGTCGCAAGCGAGATCGACATCCCGCCCGGCAAGTATCAGGATGCTGTGGACCGCTATCAGGCCGTAGGACGCTGGCTTGAAGAGGGCGAATATCCCGGATGCCAGGGCGAACTCAGCATCTGCGTACAAGGATCGTTTCGCCTGGGAACGGTCACCCGGCCGATTCGCGATGGAATCGAGGCGTGCTACGACATCGACCTCGTGTGCGAGTTGCCGTTGCGCAAGAAAGAGACCACGCCGCAAGCCATCAAGTCCATGGTCGGCGACCGGCTCCGCGAACACGGAACCTACAAGAAGTTGCTCGATCCCGAAGGCCGGCGCTGCTGGACGCTCGAATACGCCGAGCAGGACGGCGTGGGATTTCATCTGGACGTGCTGCCCGCCGTTCCCGACGCGCGCGGACTGCTCGACACCGCCGTCGCGATCACGAAGAAGGCGGACACCATCTATTCGTGGTCGGCAAGCAATCCCCGTGGCTACGGGGTGTGGTTCGACGGCAAGAACGCCGTGGCGTTCTCCCGGGTGGTCGTCGAGCAGAAGCAGGATATCCGGCGCCGCGCATCCCTGATCTACGCGAGCATCGACATGGTTCCCGACCAGTTGGTCCGCACGCCGCTCCAGCGTTCGATCCAGCTCATGAAGCGCCACCGCGATCTGCGCTTCAATCATCATGATCGGGTCGACTACGCACCGATCTCGATTATCATTACGACGCTCGCCGCGTATCTCTACGGCAACGAGCCGGTTGTGTATTCGGCTCTGTCAGGGATCGTCGGAAAGCTCCAGGCGCATGCAGCGCTCGTCGAGGGCAAGGCCATCGACCGCTCGCTGGCGGCGATGGGATTGATCCAGAGACGGCCGGATGGCACGTGGTACATCGGCAATCCCGTCAACCCGGACGAGAATTTTGCGGACCGCTGGCATGAAGACAACCACGCCCGCGCCCGCGCCTTCTTCGCATGGGTGGATGCGCTCCAGAAGGATCTGCTGAACATCCTGGGCGAGACGACTCCGCGTCTGCTCAAGGAGCATCTGGGCCGCGCATTGGGCAAGGCGGCTGTAACGAGGCATCTCGATATCCCGGTTCCGCCCGCTGCGGCCATCGACACGCCGCCGCGCATTCACGTCGCCAGTCCCGCGAAACCGTGGAGGGAGGCGTGACGGAGGATTTGCGGCGGCAAATCTCCGAACTCATCGCCGTTCACAAGAGACTCATCAACGTGCTCGAACGCGGTACGGAAACCATCGTATCCGGTGCGCTGCCGTTCGAGGCGTCCGCCGACGGATTCGAGACGATCGCGGATAGGTTTGAGATCGAACTGGCTATACCAGATGCCTTTCCGGACATGCTTCCGCGCGTAAGGGAAACGGCTGGCAGGATCGAGCGAAGCTACCCGCATATTAATGTAGAGGGGACGCTCTGTCTTGCGATTCCGGTTGAACAACGCCGGATTTTCTTCGAGCAGCGCTCTTTGTTGGGATTTGTGAACCGGCTGGTTATCCCTTATCTATACGGTTACTGCCATTGGAATCAGTGCGGTCGACATCCCTTCGATGAGGAAAAGCACGGCGCCGAAGGAATTGTTCAATACTACATCGGAAAGCTGCACCTGGCGGATGAACTAGCGGTGTTGGGCGTCGTTTGCTTCCTTTATGAGCACGGTTACCGGGGCCATCATCCCTGTCCGTGCGGGAGCGGGCTGAAGGTCCGGAGCTGTCATGCTTCCGCGCTGCGTAGTCTTGATCAACATCATACTTCACAAACCATTTGTCACGATTTCTTGTGCGTGTTTGAAGTCTGCTTCAGTAGGTTTCAGGCTGGTCAGTTCTCCTTCCCAAGACCGCTCAGGAATCAGATCTGTCGCATCCTTAACAAGATTAAAGGCTAGCTGTTCCCGCGCGGAGCTGGGCCTGCGTCGATCAGTCGCGCCCAGCACTTCCCATTTCCGTTGAGATGCATTCGGCTATTCCCTACTGACCGGCCCGCAGCAGCATGCTACATAGTAGATTTGGCGCAATTTTGGCGCAGTACGCAACAAGAAAAGGCCGCAAACCACAAAAGGGCGCAAGCATGCCTGCGTACTAAGCCGTTGAATACATTGTTATCATCTGTGGTAAGTTGTTGTAAATAGTGGTAAAAGGCCGTCTCTGACTCCGTTAACCGAGGTTCGAATCCTCGTCCCCCAGCCAATTAAATCAATAGCTTGCCTGTACCCTCGCGACGTGCATCATCATAGTTGCAACCCAACTGCAACCCTTAGGGCTTGAGATAAAAAGCGGCATGGAGCGCCGCGTTTAATTTGCTGGCGGCTTCCTCTTGAATGCCTGGCAACACATGCGAGTAGGTGTCCAAGGTGATGGCAATTGTTGAGTGGCCCAGGCGCTCGGAGACAACCTTGGGATGGACACCTTGACGTAGCAATTGCGTGGCGTGCGAATGTCTTAAGTCATGAAGGCGTAGAGTCTGCAAGCCTGCTTTTCTAACCAGCTTGCGATAAGCCATCGTGAGCGCGTTGGGCGGCCATACACTGCCATCCTCCCGCGCGAAAACGAGGCCCTGATCCTTATACGCGGGCCCGATCATCAAACGCGCCTTTTTCTGCTCGATATCGTGGACACGTAGAGCATCCATCGTCATGGTAAGTAGGGCGATGGTGCGCTGACTCTTTTTCGTTTTGGGTTTCTTGAACTGGATACACCCGCGGGTTTGTTCGACCGTTTGGCGGACGGTCAACATTGCGCGTACTAGATCTACATCCTGCCAGCGCACAGCTAGAAGCTCTCCTCGCCGCAGACCAGTCGTGACCGCGACCAACAACGGCACGTAGAGGCGCGTTCCTCTCGCCAGATCCAAGAGTATCCCCGTCTCGCGTTCATCTATCGCCCGCATCTCTCGATGCTCCGGGCGCGGAGTCTCGACGGCATCGGCCGAATTCCGTACAACGAGACGCCACTTTACCGCCGTCTTAAGTGCGAGCTTTAGTACCCGGTGGTGCTGCAGCAAAGTCTTTTCCGAACGCCGGCCGAGCTTTGGCATAGTGCCCCCCATTTAGTCGCAAGTTACTGCTCGAACTGCATACGGTATTGCTCAAGAGTGGGCGCGGCCAGGACAAAGAGCCAGGACGCATTCGTATAGAGCAAAATTGGATAGGAGTTCACGGACGTCCAATCGAAGAAGCCTTTCATGTACCGCCAGAAGCACATCTCCTCCCGCAATTTATTGATAACTGGCTGGAATACTATCGCGGAGAATCGCCTGATCCCTTGGTGCAGCTTGCGGTAATTCACGCACAGTTCGAAATTTTGCATCCATTCATGGATGGCAATGGCCGCATAGGCCGACTGCTTGTCCCGCTGTTCTTGTACGAAAAGCGCATTCTGTCTGAGCCAGTATTCTATCTTTCCGCCTATCTTGAAGCGCATCGGGACGAGTATGAGCAGGGGCTACGGGTGCTGTCAGGCCTAGACAGCTGGAATCAGTGGATACTATTCTTTCTGCGGGCTATCGAGTCGCAGGCCGAGGAGAATGCGGCGAAGGCGCGAGATATACAAACATTGTATGAATCGCTAAAGCGGACAATATTGGATCTCACGCGGTCACAGTACGCCGTCCCATTGCTGGACGCTATGTTCGCCAAACCCATATTTCGCAGCTCCGAGCTATTCGATCGACCGGAGATGCCGAGCCAGCCCGCGGTAACTCATATGCTGAACCAGCTTAAGGAAGCTGGTGTGCTTACTTTGGTGCGCGAAGCCGCCGGCCGCCGCCCTCAAGTTTTAATGCTTGAAAAACTATTGAGTATTGCCGAAGGAAGAGAAGTGCGCCTGCCCGCGGTCGCCCAAGTGCCTGCCTAAATGCAGTTTTCTGGGCGTCTGGCGGGCGGGCAAGCCGGGCAGGCGCGCCGCCTTTAAGCATAATCGCAATGTGCAAAATTCCCGTTATAATGAACGCTGTTAAACGTCTAATAGGTCGTTTACACAATTGCCTTTCGTTGAATTTCGCGCTGGATTCTACGCACACTAAGCCTGTCTCTTGCCGCAACGGCTGATTGCCTTAACTGGAGGCCTATCTCAGCGTTTCGACACTGCCCTGGTTCCCAACAAGCAAAACATTGGCGGGACGCAGCGCGAATATACCCACCGTCACCACGCCGGGAATATTGTTGATACCAGCCTCGAGTTTTGCGGGTTCCATGATGTTCAGACCGCGTACATCCAGGATCGGATTGCCGTTGTCGCTCGTGTAATCCGGCCGCAGTGCGGGCGAACCACCCAGGCCTACAAGTTTGCGCGCGACCAGGCTCCGCGCCATGGGTATGACCTCGACGGCTACCGGAAACGCGCCCAGCACGCCGACCAGCTTCGAGTCGTCAATGATGCAGACGAATTTGCGGCTGGCACCCGCGACGATCTTCTCCCGCGTTAACGCGCCGCCGCCGCCCTTGATCAGATGGCGGTGACGGGTCGCTTCATCCGCGCCATCGACGTACAGCGGTAATTCGCCGACATCGTTCAAATCCATCACGGCAATACCTGCGCGTTTGAGCCGTTGCGCTGTTATTTCCGAGCTGGCGACTGCGCCATCGATCCTGTTTTTCACGCGCGCGAGAGCGTCGATAAAAAAGCCGGCGGTCGTGCCCGTGCCGACGCCAATCACGTCACCGGTCTGAACATACTCGAGTGCCGCCTCGGCCACGCGCCGTTTGATATCGTCTTTGTTCATAGAATTCTACTCGCGTGTGAGATGTGTTTATTGATCGGCGGGCCTGCTACCATTGTTCGATCGCTGCCAGTGATACGTCTCTGATCGGTCCTTTCCCGTAGCAGTCTTATTTCTAATGCATAGTGGATAACAGATACATCGAGAAAATTCTCGGCGCGCGCGTTTACGATGTAGCGGCCGAGTCTTCACTCGATCTGGCGCCGTCGCTGTCGAAGCGAGTCGATAATCTCGTTTTTTTGAAGCGCGAGGATCAGCAGCCGATCTTCTCGTTCAAACTGCGTGGCGCGTATAACAAGATATTCCATTTGTCGGCTGCCGAAAAGTCTAAAGGCGTGAGCGCGGCATCGGCGGGCAATCTCGCGCAGGGCGTGGCGCTGGCCGCGCAGCGGCTGGGCATCAAGGCGATCATAGTCATGCCGGTCACCACGCCGCGCATCAAGATAGACGCGGTACGCGCGCTGGGCGCACGCACGGTGCTGCATGGCGACGCCTACGACGATGCTTTCGCGCACGCGCAGGAACTCGTTGGCGAGCGCGGCATGACGTTCATCCATCCGTACGACGACCCCGATGTCATTGCCGGCCAGGGCACTATCGGCATGGAGATCGCGCGGCAACATCCGGACAAGATCGCGGCCGTATTCGTGCCGGTGGGCGGCGGCGGACTGCTGGCCGGTGTGGCGACGTATCTCAAATACCTCAGGCCGGATACGAAGATTATCGGTGTGGAGCCACAGGATGCGCCGACCATGTACGAGGCGCTCTCCGCCGGCCGGCCGGTGACTCTGGAGCGGGTCGGCATCTTCGCGGACGGTGTCGCGGTGCGCTGCGTTGGCAGGGAGACTTTTCGTCTGGCGAGAGAATCCGTCGATGAAATTTTGCTGGTTACCACGGACGAGATCTGCGCGGCCATCAAGGATATTTTCGACGATACGCGCACCATGGCGGAGCCCGCCGGCGCACTGGCGGTGGCTGGTGTCAAGAAATACCTGACGCGCGAAAAGCTATCCGGACAGCATCTGGTCGCGATCAACAGCGGGGCGAATATCAACTTCGACCGGCTGCGGCACGTCGCCGAGCGGGCCGAGTTGGGTGAGCGCCGTGAGGCGGTGCTCGCGGTGACCATCCCGGAGCGGCCCGGCAGTTTCCGTGCGTTCTGCCGGGCGCTTGGCAGGCGCGGTGTTACCGAATTCAACTATCGTTATGCGTCACAGCGCGATGCACATATTTTTGTCGGCGTGCGGATCGCCGATGGCGATGCCGAAAAAGAGAAGATCATCGCGGCGCTGCGGAATAAGGATTATCCGGTGCTGGACATGACCGATAACGAGACGGCGAAGCTGCACGTGCGGCATATGGTGGGCGGACGTTCACCCGATGTCGAAAATGAACTGTTGTATCGTTTTGAGTTTCCCGAACGCCCCGGCGCATTGCTGCAATTTCTGGATGCGATGAATCACGGCTGGAATATCAGTCTTTTTCACTATCGCAATCACGGCGCGGCCTATGGCCGGGTGCTGGTCGGCATGCAGGTTCCTGTTGGCGACAGGAAACGTCTGGGTGCGTCACTGCGAGCGCTCGGCTATCGGTACTGGGATGAAACCGACAATCCGGTGTACAAGCTTTTTCTCGGCTGACCAGCGCCGCGACCTGATTATGCCTTTGAACGTGGAACAATAATATTCAGCAGCTGGCGCGCGCATGCTTGAGCGAATGATTAATGGCAAGCAAGAACCCATAAAAAAAAGGCTCTTGATAGGAGCCTTTTCAACAACACACGACTGACGCGAGAGGTCAGTTTTTCTTCTTTTAGATTTTCTTCTTTGCAGGGCCGGTTTTCTTGGCCGTGGCCTTCGGCTTTGCCCTTGTGCCTTTCGGCGCCGCCTTTTTAGTAACTTTCTTTTTGGATGTGGGCGTTTTCTTCTTTACCGCCGCACGTTTTGGTGCGGCCTTTTTCTTGGCCGCCGTTTTTGTCTTTACGCTCTTTGCTTTTGGCGCCGACTTCGCGACACCCTTCTTTTTGGTAACCGCCTTCTTTGCCGCAGCCGCCTTCTTGACGACTTTCTTCTTGGTGCCGCTTTTAGCCGTAGCCATAATTCTCTCCCAAGTCAAACAGTAACGGGCTCGCGCTTCAGTATAATCGAGTTTAATTAAATTACTAGTCGCGCCGTAATGTTTTTTTCCAGTTGCGCTTCGCGTCGTACGCACGCAATACGCTGACGATTACTCCAGGCTCAGAATAAAATCCCACTGTTCGCGGGTCACGGGTGTAACCGACAGGCGATTGCCTTTGCGCAGCAGCGGCATGTCTTTCAATTGCGGATGACGCTTGAGTTCGGCAAGACCAATCACGCGTTTCAGCCGCCGCTTGTAGCGCACGTCCACCATCAGCCAGCGCGGATTGTCGGGATCGCTTTTGGGGTCGAAGTGATCGCTGGCCGGATCGAATGCAGTAGGGTCCGCGTATGCCTCACGCGCAATCGTCATGATGCCGGCAATGCCGATTTCCCTGCAGGCCGAGTGATAGAGAAACGCGAGATCGCCTTTCTGCATTTCGTCGCGCATCATGTTCCGCACCCGATAATTGCGCACGCCGTCCCAGGACTCGACCTCGACCCGCCGCAGATCGTCGATGCCGAATTCAGCCGGTTCCGTTTTCATAACCCAGTACCGCGTCATCGCGGGAATTCAGATTGGACGGGCTTGCGGCTCAGGCGCATTACATGGGTACGCATTCATAAGCTCCCACGACCGAGAGCCAGGGCAAGCGCATGAGTTTGCGGAGACGCACCCCGACTGATAGCTGCTACGTGGAATAACCTGCGTGCGGGAATTAAAGCGGACACGCTCCGCGAATGCCGTGGCAGGCCTTCGACCTTGAACCGAAGGTTCAGGTGGGCGCTGCACAGGGGCATCAGGCTCCCCGCTTGCGCGGGTCTGCACAACAGCACCTGCTTCTCAGCTCCCGGGGTATACAATTAGGCTCAAGGATATACACCCGGCCGCTCACGAACACCGCAGAGGTGTCCAAACCTGTTATTGCTGATCCGTTAGCTCTAGCTCCGTCAATGGACCAGCAGTTATCTATAATGCCTCGGACGTTGTTTGCTCGTCTGTCGCCAGCACACGGTCGATTCGATCCTCGATCGACCGGACCTGCGCCGCTACTTCGCGACTGAAGGTTTCTCGCGAAGCCTTTTCGTTGAGAAACTCGTGCGTCAGATTCAATGCCGCGATCACCGCCACACGATCCGCGCCGACCACCTTGCCGCTTTCCCGGATCTGTTTCATGCGCGCGTTGAGCAGGGTTGCCGAAGCGAGCAGCGCACTGTGTTCGTCTTCGGGACACGCTACCCGATATTCCTTGTCGAGAATGTAGACAGTGACCGGAATACTGGTCGCCATCACGCGCCCCGCTCCATGGACTTCAGCCGGTTGATCATCGCTTCCACCCTTGAGCGCGCCATCTCGTGTTTGTCGATCAGGCTGGCGCGTTGCGCCGCGAGCGTCTGCTGCTGCACCCGCAATGCCACATTCTCCTCCTTGAGCCGCTGACTATACGCGATCAAGCGATTCACGCGATCCTCCAGCCGTCGCAATTGCGACTGGGCGTCGTGCGTAACGTCGTCGTCAGCCATGCGTTCAATAGTAGGACTCCGCCACGGGGTGGTCAACCATTTTGCCGGGCGCGCCGATGACAGGCGCCGCGGTGCAGTTTGTCGCCTCGCGATGCTAGTATGCGCTAGTTACTCACTTCAGGGGCGGCCGCGTTTCGCGATGGCGTCTGCACGAAAAATCGTCCGGCATAAGCAGGCAATCCGATAGTGACCGCGACAGAGTTCGCCAGGCGTCGCCGCGCGCTGATGCGCAAGATGGGCAATCGGAGCATTGCGATCATTCCGTCGGGCCGGGTTCGCCCACGAAATCGCGACGTGGATCATCCGTACCGCCAGGACAGCGATTTTCTGTATCTCACCGGGTTCGCCGAACCCGAGTCGCTGGCAGTGCTGACCTCTGGGACAAGCGGAAGTCGCTTCATTCTGTTCTGCCGCGAACGCAATAAGGCAAAAGAAACGTGGCACGGTCGCCGCGCCGGTCCCAAGGGCGTGGTTAAGGACTACGGCGCTGACGAGGCATATCCAATCGATGAGCTCGACGACCAGCTGCCCGGCCTGCTGGAAGGGCATGCGCGCGTCTACTACACTCTTGGACGCGATCCATCGTTCGATCAAAGGCTTATGGGCTGGGTCAATCGATTGCGCGGGCGCGCCGGCGCCGGCAACCGTCCGCCGCGCGAATTTGTATCGCTGGAATACCTGCTGCACGAGATGCGGCTTTACAAGTCGAAGCCTGAAACGCGCGCGATGCAAAGCGCCGCTGAAGCGTCGATGCGCGCGCACGAGCGCGCCATGCGCGCATGCCGGCCCGACATGGCCGAGTTCGAGCTGGAGGCCGAGTTGCTGTATGAATTCCGCCGCGCCGGCATGGTGCCCGCTTATCCGGCCATCGTCGGCGGCGGCGCCAACGGCTGCATCCTGCACTACACCGAAAATGCCGGATTGCTGCGCGATGGCGACCTGGTGCTGATCGACGCGGGCGCCGAATGCGAAGGCTACGCCAGCGACATCACGCGCACGTTTCCCGTCAACGGGCGTTTCCGTCCCGCGCAACGCGAGTTGTATGATCTGGTTCTGCAAGCGCAGCGCGCGGCCATTCAGAAAGTGCAGCCCGGCAATCACTGGAACGATCCGCACGATGCCGCGGTCAAGGTTTTAACCAGGGGCATGATCAGCCTGGGGCTATTGAAGGGCAAGCCCGCCGGTCTCATCAAGAAGGGCGAATACCGGCGATTTTACATGCACCGCACGGGGCACTGGCTTGGCATGGACGTGCATGACGTGGGCGATTACCGCGTCGATGACGGATGGCGGCTGCTGGAACCGGGCATGACCCTGACCATCGAGCCTGGCCTTTACATCGCGGCGAAGAGTCCCGGCGTTGCGAAGCGCTACCGGAACATCGGCATCCGCATCGAGGACAACGTGCAGGTCACGCGTGACGGCAATCACGTGTTGACCGGAGCGTTGATACGGGAAGCGGACGAGATCGAAGCGTACATGGCGTCGTCCGCGGACTGACGCATCGCCGCGGATATTTTATGCAGGCGGGACACGGCCGGACAGCGGCGCGTCCCCGGCCGTCAATCATCTGGAAGTACAAGACTTAAAGGAGTACGACGCAAAATGAACCGATTGATGATCTTTGCGTTTGGCGCATGTTTAATGGCGACCGCGCACGCGGATAAAATGACCATAGAAATGCACGCGGTCGACGCCGATGGCGTGGGCGCCTCGATCGGCATTGTGACAGCGACCACAACGCCCTGGGGCTTGCTGTTGACGCCGCGTTTAAGCGATTTGCCACAAGGCTTGCACGGCTTTCACGTGCATGAGAATCCGAACTGCGCGCCGGCCAAAGACGAGGGCGAAATTACCGCGGCCTATGCTGCGGGCAGTCATTACGATCCGACTGACACCGACAGGCACGCAGGCCCTTACGGCAACGGTCATTTGGGCGATCTGCCGCCGTTGTATGTCGATGACGACGGTGAGGCGACCCATCCCGTGCTCGCGCCGCGACTGAAGCTGAATGACCTGAACGATCGCGCATTGATGGTGCACCTGCATGGCGATAATTATTCGGACAAGCCCGTGGAGTTAGGCGGGGGCGGGGCGCGCATGGCCTGCGGCGTCCCCGAGTAGTCGACGATGGCGCAAGGTGTCATTGCTACAGGCAGGCTCCGTTTTCGCGGCGCTATGCCCACACGTTTCGCGCGGCACCGACCATGACGCGTGATTACGACGTTCTGATTGTCGGCGGTGGTCTGGCCGGCGCCGCGATGGCCTGCGCCTTGTCGGCGTCGGCGTATCGAATTGCGCTGATCGAGGCCCAAGCGGCGGGTGACAAACATCCACCTGGATACGACGATCGAAGCCTGGCGCTCGCGTTCGGCTCACGGCGGATACTGGAGGGTCTGGGATTGTGGCAGGCAATCGCGCCGGCGGCTACGCCCATAAAAACCGTACACGTATCGGAGCGTGGCCGCTTCGGCGCGGCGCGACTGCATCAGCGCGAGGAAGGCGTGGCGGCGCTCGGTTACGTCGTGCCCAGCCACGATCTTGCTCAGGCGGTTTACGCGCGGTTAAGTGCGCAAGATAACGTAGACATCGTCGCGCCGGCGCGTGTTCGGAACTTCATCGTCGATGGCTCGCTGGTCGATGCAAGGGTGGACGGAGACGCGGAAAAGGGCGAGGCTCAAGGCTGGACCCTGCGCGGGCGCCTGCTGATCGCAGCGGATGGCGCGAGTTCCGGTATGCGACGGCAGCTTGGCATTGCCGCCGCCACCGCGGATTATGGCCAGACCGCAATCATCGCCAACGTCACACCGTCGCGGGACCATCAGTGCGCCGCTTACGAGCGCTTTACCGATGCCGGGCCGCTGGCGTTATTGCCCATGAGCGAGCAGCGCTGCGCGCTGGTTTGGACGCATCCCGCGACAGATGCCGCGGCGATCTTGCGCTTGAGCGATGCTCAATTTCTCGCAAAATTGCAGGAGAGCTTCGGCTATCGACTGGGACGCTTCACCAAGGTCGGTACAAGACAGGCGTATCCGCTGACAATTAACGTCGCGCGCGACCTGGTCGCGCCGCGCGCCGTGCTGATCGGCAACGCCGCGCATACCCTGCATCCGGTCGCGGGGCAGGGTTTCAATCTGGCCCTGCGGGACGTCGCCGAGCTCGCGGATCTGCTGCGCACACACGCCCCGCGCGATCCCGCCGAGCAGTCGCTGCTCGGCCGCTATGCGGCCCGGCGCAAGGCGGATCTGCGCGCTGCAGTCCGCTTCACGGACACGTTGGCGCGCGCCTTCGTCAATCCGTTTCCGCCGCTGGTCTGCGCACGCGGGGCCGCGCTGCTGGCGCTGGACGCGATCCCACCGCTGCGCCACATGCTGGCCCGGCGCGCCATGGGTTTGAGCGGCAAACCTCCACGCCTGACCAGCGGCCTGAGCCTGGTGGATTTAACCACGGGGGAGTTACAGTGAGCGCGCAAACGGTCTCGCCACGGGATGTGGTCGTTATCGGCGGCGGCATGGTCGGCGCTACCGCCGCGTGTGCGCTGGCGCAGCAAGGTCTGCGGATTTCGATCGTCGAAGCGCGCCAGGCAGAAAGTTTTGATCGCGATGCGGACTACGGCATTGCTGATTACCATGGGCGGGTGTCGGCGATCAGTCCCGCCTCCGTGACGATTCTGAACGCGCTGGGTGTGTGGGACTTGATCGCGAGTGAACGGGCGTGCCCGTACCGCCAGATGCATGTCTGGGACGCTGCGAGCAGTGGCTCGATCCATTTTGATTGCTGTGACGTCAACGCGCCGCTGTTGGGCCACATCGTCGAAAATCGGGTCATTCAGCAGGCGCTGGTTGAACGACTGCGCGAGTTCGAAAATATCACCTGGCGTTGCCCGGATGCGCTGGCGCGGTTCGACGTCATGGAAGATCGTGTCGCAGTCGATCTCGCCAGCGGCGCGCAGGTTTCCGCGCGATTGCTGGTCGGTGCGGACGGCGCCCACTCGCTGGTGAGAACCTTGGCCGGCATCGTTTTCAACGCGCGTGACTATGACCACAGCGCGCTGGTTGCGACCGTGGGCACGGAGTTGCCGCACCAGCACACGGCGTGGCAGCGCTTCGTCGCGAAAAGCGTGCTCGCTTTTTTGCCGCTTGCCGATGGCCGTTGTTCGATCGTCTGGTCCACTCCGGACAAGCGCGCCAAAGCCCTGGCGGCAATGCCCGACGAGGCATTCAAGCACGCGCTCGCCGCCGAGTTCGATTACAGGCTGGGCCGTATCGAGTCCTGTGGCGCGCGCACGGTGTTCCCGTTGCGCGGCGGGCAAGCGGATCGCTACGTGTTGCCGCGCGTGGCATTGATCGGCGATGCGGCGCACGGCATCCATCCGCTGGCGGGACTGGGCGCCAACCTCGGCTTTATGGACGCGGCCACACTGGCGGAGGCGCTTTGCAATAGCCGGCGCGACATCGGCGGCTTGCGCGTGTTGCGTCGCTACGAGCGCGCGCGCCGCGGCGATAACGAGTTGACCATGCGCGCGATGGAGGGATTCAAATTTCTGTTCGCGCAACCGGCGTCAGGATGGCGCTGGCTGCGCGGGGCGGGTTTGAATGTGACCGACGCCGCCATCCCGCTCAAACGCCGTATCATGCGCCATGCAATTGGGTTGTCCGGCGAGCACCCGCGTATGGCTCGCGATAATTCTTGATCGCGACCAGCGACTTTGGCGTGCGCGAGCTGATGAATACCCGCGAGGTCGCGGATTATCTGCGGCTCAAGGAACGCAAAATTTACGATCTGGTCCGCACCCGTAGCATTCCCTGCACGCGTCTGACCGGCAAATGGCTTTTTCCGCGGACCTTGATCGATTTATGGGTCATCCGTCACACGGAATATCAGGCTGATATCGAGGGAGCGCGGATCACGCCGCGGGTGGTCGCCGGCAGTCACGATCCGCTGCTCGAATGGGCGTTGCGCGAAGCGGAATGCGATTGCGCCACGCAGTTCGATGGCAGTCTCGACGGCGTGCGCCGCCTCGGCGCGCGCCAGGCGATGGTTTGCGGTATGCACGTTCTCGACGGCGAGTCGGGTCACTACAACATCGAGCTCGCGCGGCAGCTACTCGCGGGCCTGCAGGTCGTATTGCTGGAATGGGCCCGGCGCGAGCAGGGTCTGGTGCTGGCCCAGGGCAACCCGCATGGGGTAACCGGGCTGACCGACTTGCGTGATCACAAGCTGCGCGTGGTGGATCGGCAGCATACCGCGGGCAGTTACGTGCTGCTCAAGCACCTGCTGGAGCGGGCCGGCATGTCGCGCGACGATCTTGCGCTGATCGAGACGACCGCGCGCAGCGAAACCGATGTGGCCGTGGCGGTGCTGGAGGGCAAGGCCGATGCCGGCATCGCCATCGCGGCCGTCGCGCACCAGTTCCGGCTTGAGTTTTTGCCCCTGCACCGCGAGCGTTACGATCTCGCCATCGCGCGCCGCGATTACTTCGAGCCGCCTTTCCAGCAGCTGTTGCGGTTCGCGCGTTCGCCGCGTTTTATCGAGCGCGCACAAGAGCTGGGCGGCTACGATGTGTCGGCGCTGGGGCAGGTGATTTATAACGCGAATTAACGAGCCGGTCGGCGGCGCCCACGGCGTTGTTTAGCTAAGCAAATCGCCTCGCAGGAACGCCCGGGCCGGCGCGCTTCGTGGCCGTTCGAAAAAATCACCGGCCGGCGTATGCTCCAACACCCGCCCCTTGTGCATGAACAGGACTTCGTCGCCCAGACGTCTTGCCTGCGCCAGATCGTGCGTGCTCATGATGATGCGCGCGCCGGCCCGGCGGATACTCTGGATCAGCGTTTCGATCGCCCGTGTTGCGGCCGGGTCGAGGTTGGAAGTTGGTTCATCCAGCAGCAATACCTGCGGCCGCGATACCCAGGCGCGCGCGATGGCCAGGCGCTGCTGTTCGCCGCCCGAGAGCACGCGCGCTGGACGTCTGGTGAGATGCTCAAGGCCGGCGTCGGCCAGCGCCGTGTTGACCCGCGCTTTGCGCGCGGCCCGCGGCACGCCCTTGACGGCCAGCGCGTAGTCGATATTGGCGGCGGCCGAGCGGCGCAGCAGCACCGGTTTCTGAAACACCATGGATACCCAGCGGTGCGCGCGTTTTGCGCCTTCACTACCCCAGCTCACCGAACCGCGCTCGGGTTCGAGCAACCCGTGACACAGACGCAGCAGCAGACTTTTGCCCGCGCCGTTGGGACCCAGCAGCATCGTGTTGGCGTCGGGCCGCAATGTGAACGAGATTTCGTCCAGCAGGCGGTGCCCGCCCGCGCAATAAACCAGTTCGCTTACCACCAGCGGCAGTACGCCGGATGCGACATCGCTGCGGGTAACCGGCGCGCCGCGTTCGGCAAGGGGATCGGCTTTAGCGATAGCGGCGATAGGCGACATCTCTGACACTCATGGCGGCGGCGTTGACGCTTATCGAGATCGCGATCAGGATCAGCCCCAGCGCCAGCGCCAGCCCCAGATTGCCCTTGCTCGTTTCCAGGGCGATGGCGGTGGTCATCACGCGCGTGACGTGGTCGATGTTGCCGCCGACGATAAGCACCGCGCCGACTTCGGCGCTGGCGCGGCCGAAGCCGGCGAGCACGGCGGTCACCAGACTGAAGCGCCCATCCCAGAGCAGCGCCCGCATTTTGCGAAAACCCCCCGCGCCCATAGCCCGGAACTGCTCGTCGTATTCCTCATTGAGATCGGTGATGGTCTGCCGTGTCAGTGCCGCGATGATGGGCGTGACCAGCACGCACTGCGCGATGATCATCGCGGTGGGTGTGAACAGCAGACCCACGGGCCCCAGCGGGCCGGAGCGGGACAACAGGAGATAGACCACAAGCCCTACGACGACGGGTGGCAGACCCATGCAGGCGCTGAGCAAAGCTGCGAGCACACCACGACCGGGAAAGCGATACAGCGCAATCGCGGCGCCCAGCGGCATGCCGATCAGCGCCGCCAGCCCGACCGCGACCAGGCTTACCCGCAAGGAGAGCAGCACGATCTCGGCGAGATCAGAATCCAGACTAAGGATCAATTGCGACGCCGTGACCATTGCGGCGTAAAATTCACTCATGATGACGGCGCAGCGCGTGGAATTACTGCGTCATCATGGGCTGGGTAGCGGGATCAGGTCAAATGCGCAAACAGGACATAAAAAAAGCAGTATGATGCGCGACGCTTAGGCTTCGAGGATGTCGGGGCGTCGTCGCGCGCGAATTGTGGCGACAACGCCGCGCATTTTCCGATTGTGTCACTGATGATGATGGTGATGCATGGCGGTGCCGCCGGCGTTTCTGACCGGCATCGTCGTCGTCACGTTTTCATCGCCATTAAACTTGAGCGTGAGGGTGACCTGTGTGCCTGCGCGCAGCGGTTTGGTTGGCGCCAGCATCATCAGATGGCAACCGTTCGGTCTGAGTTCCACCTTGCCGCCGGCTGGCGGGATGGACACGGATTTCTTCGGCACCATGCTCGCGACGCCGTTTTTCACGATTGATTTATGCAGCTCAATGCTGCCGAACTCGGCGCTTTCGGCGCCGATCAGTTTGCGCGGGGTCACGCCGTGATTTTCGATAGTCAGATAGCCGGCCAGCGCCGTCGCCGTTGGCGGCGCTTCGCGAATCCACGCGTTATGCACGCTCAATGTGGTCTCCGCGTCTCCGGAGCCCACGGCGCCAATGCCGATAATTAACGAGAACAGATAACGAGCCAGCATGTTGAACTCCAGGAGAATGACGCGACATGACGTTGCAGCGTTTTAACGCGGACTATGTCGCTGTGCGGAAAAAGTCGGCGAGGCGTGGGGCGAGCCGGTTGCGGCGGGCGTGCGGCTCGGGCTACCCTTTGACACTTCATGGCCATGACGATCCTTTATGGGCATGGTATACGCACATTCCGCCGCGTGCGCAACGCGCGGCTCATAACCCGCGGGCGACATGACGATCAACAAGCCGCTGAAGCAGACCGCTTTGCACGAAAAGCACCTTGAGCACGGCGCACGCATGGTGAACTTCGGCGGCTGGGAGCTGCCTTTGCATTATGGCTCGCAGATCGAGGAGCACCGCCGGGTGCGGCGCGACGCTGGCGTGTTCGATGTATCGCACATGACCATCATCGACATCACGGGCGCAGGCGCGCGCGCTTACTTGCGTCATCTGCTGGCCGCCGAAATTGACGCAATGAGCATGCCGGGTCGCGCACTTTACAGTTGCATGCTGAATCCGCGCGGCGGCGTGATCGATGACGTAATTGTGTATTACACGGGGCAGGATCGCTATCGCGTGGTCGCCAACGCCGCGACCCGTGACCGGGTGCTCGCATGGACGACCGAACTGGCGCGCGACCACAGTGTAAAACCGAAAGTGGCTGACGACCTGGCGATGCTCGCGGTGCAGGGGCCGGCCGCGCGCGCGCGACTGGTGGCGCAACTGGATCGAGACACAAGCCCCATTGCGGAACGGCTCGGTTACTTTCACGTCGCCGAAATCGGCGAAACCTGGATTGCCCGCACCGGATACACCGGCGAGGACGGTTTCGAAGTCCTGCTACCGGCCGCCGCCGCGCCGGCGCTATGGCAGCGTCTGGTCGATGCCGGCGCAGCACCCGCGGGGCTGGGCGCGCGCGATTCCTTACGGCTGGAAGCCGGTCTGAACCTTTACGGCGCCGAGATGAATGAAGACATTACGCCGCTGCAATGCGGGCTCGCCTGGACCATAAGCTGGCAGCCGGAGCGCGATTTCGTCGGCCGCAGGGCGTTGACGCAGGAGCGCGAGGCGGGTGTGACCCGCAAGCGGATAGGGCT
>JACCYU010000155.1 GCA_013696315.1 Gammaproteobacteria bacterium
TCACAGTCGGATAGGTCAGTGTCACTGCGGGCGGTATAAATTCAGCCTCGGAGTTCTTTACGCCTCGCTCCGTGTGATAGGGGTCGGTGAAAACACCGTATTGCCCGGACTGCATTATGTAAGTTACTTGCGTCGTTCCGACACCGGCGTTTGCCAGATTCTTTGTCGGACTGTCCCAATCTCGACCATCAAGGTTGGTGTAAAATTTGATGTCCACCAATATCGCATCGCATAACGGCGTCACTTCCTCGTAGTTTGTCGGCCAGCCCGACGCGCCTGCTGTATCCGGGTACCTTCCCCAATCTCCTCCTTTGAGTGGGCAGGCACCGCCTCCGCCATACACATCTCTATTGGGGTGATGTACACCATAAACGGGCAACCCGATTGGCTGGCCCTTCTTACGTTCACCCGTCTGACCATTACTTTTCTCCAGGTAAAAAATCGGAGATGCGGTAACAGTGGTGTCCAGATTCTCGTCTCCGCGGCTTGTTAAATGTGCATAATAACCACCGTCCGGGCGCACATAACTGAATTCGGTATTGTTCCTGTTATCGAATACCGCCGTGAGAAAGAGATACGGCTGATTAAAGAATGGTTTCTCAACCAGGTAAAATTCTGCGTTTGTTTTGCTGGTGTCGATTGCCCGCCATCTGACTTGCAAGTCGTCGCCGAAACCCCGGCCGACGTTGACCCACGCTCTGGCGTCCGGAAAGAAGTTCAGTCGTAGAACATTGGTGTAAAGCACCTTGATATCGAGACCGGCGCGTTTCCCCAAAGGGCCTACGACATTAGCGCCCGGCTGTTTGAAGGCGAAATCCAATGCTTTCTTGGCATACGGAAAGCCGGCCTCCGACATGGTGCAGTAAAACTGCGGCAAGTCGATCGGTACATGATTATCATATTTGCCCTCGTACTTCGGGTGATTTATGGGCAAATCGATAAAATTTAAACGTCCGTCTTCCGCGACTTCCTGTACGAGAGCCATTTCTGCGCCAATCAAGCCTTCGTCATCGATAACATGATCGCCGCTGCTCGTGCTGATTTTCTCGCTGCATATCCTGCTTGCCGTGGGCTGCGCGATGACTTTACGCGGGGCGGCTGAAAACGGACGGCGTAAAGCCTTGTATGGACTGAATCAGAGATTATCCATGGCCATTGGCGCCAAGCAGGATGCGCGGGAAGCGCAGCTCAAGCTGCTGATCGAGGAAGTCGAGAATAAAACCAAGTAGGCGCCTTCCGCCCGATTTCTCAGCAGCCTTTCCTCAGAGCCTTGATACTTCCCTTCGCGGGCGCGGGCGCGGGCGCGGGCGGCTTGTTGGCGCTCGATTATCTGGCGGCGATCTAGCTGTCTATATCACCCATTTCAAAATGCTATTCGGTGCTCTCACATCGCACACTTGACATGGTCACCAACATCGGTGACTTTCCGCATAGCAGCACCGGTGGAGCGGGAGGATGGACGGCAAACTACTTGCGATTTCCAAGCAGCGTGACGTTCAGGCGTTAGTTAAGCTTAGCCGGCCGCGTCTGGCGGGAATCTTAACCCGCGAGCAGCTGCTCCAAAAGCTCGATGAGGCGCGCCCGCGTCCGGTTACGTGGGTCATGGGTCCGGCCGGTTCGGGCAAGACCACCCTTGTGTCGAGTTATCTGGAGGCGCGCGGGCTGGCTTGTCTGTGGTATCAGGTCGATGAGGGCGACGAGGATATCGCCACCTTCTTTTATTACTTGGGATTGGCCGCAAATCTGGCTATTCCGCGCACAGAAAAGCCCCTGCCCTTGTTCTCCGTTCAGCACACCCGTGGCGTGCACGCGTTCGCCCGTAATTTCTTTTTTGATCTTTGTAATGGCCTACCACAGCCTGGCCTGTTGGTCTTCGACGACTATCACAATGTAAACCCAGACTCGAAGCTCCACGAGGTCATGCGCGCGGGGCTGGAAGCCGTGCCGGCAGGCTGTCGCGTGTTCGCCATTAGCCGGCACGCGCCGCCGCCAGCGTTGACGCGCTTGCGGGCCAATGGCGCGATGGCGGTTATCGGCTGGCGCGACCTGCGACTGACGCAACCCGAGACGCAAGGAATCGTGGCCTTACGCAGCCGCGACGCGCGGTGCGCTAAGCTATTCGAACCCTGGATAGAGCGCACTGAAGGTTGGGTGGCGGGTGTCGTATTGTTGCTCGAATGGTTGCATCCCGACGATATAGAGCCCGAGGCGCTTGCCAGCTCCGGATCGGAGACCATCTTCGACTACTTCGCCATTGAACTTCTGGAGCAGGTGGAGCCCGAGATCCGGACTTTCTTGGTGCAAAGCGCTATCTTGCGCAAAATGACCGTGCCGATGGCGGCGTTGCTAACGGGCAATCCGCGCGCCGAGCGTATTCTTGCCGAGCTGTGCCGCAGACATTTGTTTATTACCCGCCACACGAATGCGTGCAAGATTTATCAATACCATCCGTTATTGCGCGAGTTTCTGCTGACGCAGCTTGACGAGACGCTCTCGCAAGACGCGCTTGTGCGTTTCAAGCGTCAGGCCGCGGCGTTGCTCGAAGGGGAGGGTTGGATCGAATCCGCGATCGAACTACTAAAAGAAAGCCAAGACTGGACGCAAATGTCGGCGCTCATCAAGCGGGTCGCGCGGCAACTGCTCGCGCGGGGTCGGCGCCAGGCGCTTGGCGAGTGGCTCGGTGAGCTTCCGGAGGAAGTCCGCAGGCATGATCCTTGGCTCGTTCACTGGTTGGGCAGTTGCCTGCTCGAAGAGAATCCGCAACGGAGCCTGTCCTGCTTTGAGCAGGCCTTTCTGCGGTTTCTACAGATGAACGACGGGACAGGCGCCTTTTCTGCGTGGTGCGGCGCGATGGAATGCATTCAGATGGACTGGGGCGGATCGCTGCGCCGTTGGGATGTATGGATCGAGCGCCTGGAGTCGCTTATCGCGCAACGCCTTGAATTCCCGTCGCTGGAGCTGGAATGCATCGTCGCTCAGCGCATGAATGTCGCGCTTGCCTCCCGCATGCCCGTACATCCACGACGCGCTCATTGGCGGGCGCGCCTGTTGAGTCTGGCGGCGGAACGCGGCGATCCAGCGCTTGAGGTTACAGGCCTCGCGCAGACAATATTGTCAGACACGTATTCCGATCTCACTCGCGCATCAAGCCTGGTCGAGGGCTTATGCGCCCGGTTGGACGCGGGCGAGGTTTGTCCTTCGGCAAAATCTCGCGCCTATAACGCGCTCTCGACCTATTACTGCGCCACGGGTCGTATTAAAGACATGCGTCGGGCCGCCCAAGCTAGTGTTGCGCTGACCGAGTCCACCAGCGCGCAAGCTTCGAACTACGCGAGTCACTACCTGGTCTCGGCGGCGGCCTTTCTCAGCGGCGATTTGGACAAAGCCCAGGAAGAGTTGCGTCATGTCGCCACGCGACCGGAGGCTCGCACCTCCCTCGGCGCCTTCTACTACTGGCAGTTAGCGACTTGGGAAGCGGCGCTGCGCGGCGATTACCGCCTGGCGTTGAATCATGCGCGCGCATGCCTTCATAACGCCGATGAATGCGGTTGTCCTGTGTTCAAGTGCTTGGCGATGGCAGAAGTTGGGTGGGCGCTCGACCTTTGGGACGATTGCGTTGCCGCCCGCGAACTGATCGATCAGGCCCTGCATATGGCGCGCGAGATCGGTGCGAAGTGGCTCGAGTGGGCGACACTTGCCTTGCGCGCGTATTGCAGTTTCATGGATGGCGATGAGGTGGCGGGGCGTGGCTACCTCGCGGCGGAGCGAAGCCTGGCCAGATCACAAGGCTACATGGCCGGTCCCGTGACATGGATGAGCAACTCATCCCCAGTGACTCGCTATTTGTTCACCAAGTCGCTAGAGCTCGGGATCGAGTACGAGCTGACCCGCGAGCAGATCCGATCGTTGGGGTTGCTCCCCGACCAAGGATCAGCGCACGTGGAAAGCTGGCCCCGGTCGGTCAGGATATACACGCTCGGCCGGTTTGAAATGCTGCGCGATGATCAGCCGCTCAGCTTTTCGCGCAAGGCGCCTAGGATGCCATTGCGGTTGCTAAAGGCTTTGGTTGCATTGGGAGGCCAAAGCGTAGGCGAAGTGCAACTCATCGAAGCCCTGTGGCCTCATGAGGAAGGCGACGCCGGCCACCGTATGTTTGCCACCACTTTGCACCGGCTGCGCGCACTCGTGGGTGATAAGGCGGTGATGTTGCACGATAGCCGGCTGACGCTTGATTGCGGCCGCGTCTGGATCGATGCGTGGGCCTTCGAACAGTTGCTAAACCAAGCTATGGTCGAGAGACAGAGCGACCATCAAGATGCGGCGATAAAGCCCTTGGAGCGGGCATTATCCCTTTACCATGGCCCCTTTCTCACCGGTGAACCGCGGCGCCGTGGAGCGGCGCAACGCGCAATCGACTGCGCGCGCGATTCATCGGGCCCGTGAACGATCTCGCGCGACAAACAGAGCGAACGCGCGACTGGACTCGCGCGCTGGCCTGTTATCAACGCGGACTTGAGGTTGACGATCTGGCGGAGGAATTCTATCAGGGCGCGATGCGCGCGCATCATCAACTCGGCAATCGATCGCGGGCCCTCGACACCTACCACCGCTGCAAACGCCACCTCTCCATCAGCTTGAGTATCACGCCCTCGCCGGCGACCGAGGCGCTCTATATGTCTATCCGCCACGGCTGAGCCCTCAGGACGCCACCGCGTCGTCATTCAATTTTCCAATCTGTAACCAATCTGTAAGTAGGTCTGGGTTAGCTTAAGAGCAGCGATGCGTTCCGTTGTTCAAGATGTGCCACGGGACGCATGATGGAGTTACCCCGTTTTCGTGGACGGTTGGCGGCTTGGGATTCAAGCCGCGTGTTGCAGCAGTTTAGGGGTTTTGTGGGTCGTGTTTATGCTCCTCTCGAATTGAAGGGGTGACAAGTAGCCG
>JACCYU010000156.1 GCA_013696315.1 Gammaproteobacteria bacterium
ACGCTTCGGAATACAGCTCTCCGGGGAAACGTAGCTAAAAAGCCCTTCCTGGTGAAGGTCGCTGCCGAGAGTCGTTCCTATGCTGTGTCGGACGACGTGACTTCTAACCGCTCTCGCTTCATACAACAGATGTGCAACGACGGTTTTTCAACAGCCTGCTAGTACTGCTCGGTTCTTACGCGCCCGGCAGTGCCGCGCGTGCGGCCCAGCTTTTTGGGCTAGACGTCGTCATCTGGTTTGCCGCGAAGCCGCTTTGCGGCGCCCTGATTCCGCTTCGACTCCAGCCGGCGCCGTTTCGATCATTGTTGGCCGGGTCTTTTTGCGGGGCGCGCGCATTTCTGCCGCTTTATGAATAAGCGCGGCCAGCCTGGCTTGCGCGTCTTCGCGATTGCGCACCTGGGTGCGATGGCGGCGGGCGTCGATTACCAGCACCCCCGTCGCTGGTAGCGCGCCGCCCGGCGAGTTTTATCAGGCGCGCGCGCACCTCGTCGGGCAGCGACGGCGAACGGGCCGCGTCGAAACGCAGCTGCACCGCGGTCGCCACCTTGTTGACGTTCTGGCCACCCGGTCCGGAGGCGCGGATAAAGCGGAACTCGAGCTCGCGATCGTCTATGACAATGCCGCCGACCTCCCGCTCGTGGTCGTTAATGGTTGTCACGACGCGCGCCTCGCGGTCCCGGCCTGGTGTTGGAAGCTACGGGTCGCCGTCAGGGGGATGAAGCGACTGGACTGCCCCTGGCGCGCACGCTTGCTAGTCGTCGACAGGCAAGGTGACGACGCCAATTCAGTATTTGCATAGTGTGAGCATCGCACGCTGACAATGCGCGAAATCCCCGGCTTGTCGCGCGACCCCTTCATCGTAAGGTCAGAACCTCAATGCGACACTGCTTGAGGTCGCGGTTCATTCAACGCGTGTCCAGGTCTGCGTACGGCCCAGCAGCGGAATGCCGATATAACCGCGAACCTCAAGTTCGCGCCCTGCATCTTCCAGCGCGATTTTCACGTGGTAAATTTTGCCGGTCTCGGGGTCGAGCACCTCCCCGCCAGTCCATTCATCACCGTCCTTGCGCAGTCCCCACATGAAGCGCATGCCTTGCACTGGCGCGTCCTTGAGCTTGCCCTCGCACAAGGTGCAGGTCGGTAGCGCGCCTTCCTCGGGCGTTTTCAGGATTTTCTCGATCCATCCTCGCAACTCACCTTCGACATTGCGGATTTTGACAATTGATGTGGCTTTGCCGGTATCGTCGTCGAAGGTTGTCCAGCGACCGACCGGTGTGTCACTCGCCGCCTGCGCGTGCACACTCATGGCAAGCAGTGCAGCGCTACCTGTGCGGGCTAATATCTTGCGCGGCCAGGCTGCTCTAGTCACGTTGTCTCCTCGTCACCGCTGATTTATCTGATGATAGCACCACGGTCTCGACCGCAGCTGCGCGGTTGCGCCGCGGCTCCGCGTGTACAGGTCATCCATCGCCGGCATGCTGCGCGCCGGTTGATGTTGAGGCGGCGCGGGATGCCGGAGCGAGGATACCGGAACTGAATGCGTCAGTCGCGCCGCCGCGCGAAGAGATTTTCTACCAGCCTCAGAGCGGTCAATACAAACAAAGCCAGCACCGTTACGCTCAGCGCGAGCACCAACTGGTGTAGCGCTACTGCAATGCCGATGGCGCTGACCAGCAGAATCGAAGCGGCCGTGGTCAATCCCTCGATCGGGCCGCTGCTGGCGTGGAAGATCGTTCCCGCGCCTAGAAAGCTGATGCCGGTGATGATCGCCCCGACATGTGCATGGGCTCGATGCGTAACACATTCGCGTAGGCTTCGTTAGCGAATCTGGCCGCCAGCACGTCGGCAAGCCCGATAAACAGCGCCGCCGCGCCGGCGACCAGCATGTGCGTGCGAAAGCCGGCCGGCTTGCTGGACATCTCGCGCTCAAACCCGGGCTCCGCCCAGACCCATCGCGATGGCGACCTGCAGCAGCACTTCAAGCTGAGATTTCACGTACGCTGAAAAAATTTCCATGCCGGGGTCGCGCAATTATCAGCGATCGTTATACAGCCGATTGCGCTGTAGGATATGCAATAAACCTCATTTTTCGCCGTTTTTGCGGTTAATGGCGCAGTCTGACCCGCGCAGATCTTCGGTGCGGGCGCGCGTGAGTTGGTGAAAACGCGGTGAAGGGCCTTTGTCCTCGAAAACGGGGTCGCCAAATTCATCTTCCTCTATGATCCGTTCGCCCTGCACGTAAGGCATGGCCGCCTCCAGCTCGTCAAGCCCCGCGGAAACGATATCCGTCATGATGACCGATAGTCCCGCGCCAGGGTACATTTCCGCCAGCGCCTCCAGCCGCGCCGCATCGCGGATCGGTAGATGGATTGTGTATTCGCGCGCGCTTAGCTGGGCGTCGGGCGTAGACTCCCATGCCGCTAACAGTTCCGTTAGTTTTCTCAAGATGACCCCGAGGATATACGATTGTGGTTAAGGGCGCGGAAGTAACGGTAGATTCCTGAATTCGGTGGCCCAAAGTAATTGCGCTGTTTGCTTGGCTTGGACTCGCACGGGAAGCTGACGCTAACGATCACCAGTGAGCGGCACGAACAGCACCGGCAACAGCTGACGTGTCTCGACGTCGCCTTCCGGCGTCTTTTGCACCCGCATCAGGTGCTGCGAAAATGCGCTGGTGTTGACGGGTATGATCATCGTGCCGCCGGGCTTGAGCTGGCGCACCAGCGGAGGTGGGATGCGATCCGCGCCCGCGGTCACCATAATGGCATCGAACGGCGCCTGTTGTGGCCAGCCGTTGTAACCATCGCCGATGCGAGTCGTTAAATTGTCATAGCCAAGTTGCGCGAAGCGTTCGGCAGCCCGCTCAGCCAAGGGTTCGATGATTTCTATCGTATAAACCTGCCCGGCCAGCTCGGCTAGTACGGCGGCCTGATAACCCGATCCGGTGCCGACTTCCAGCACGCTGTCATCGGGCTGAACATCGAGCAAGTCCGTCATTAATGCGACGATATACGGCTGAGAAATTGTCTGGCCGTGTCCAATGGGGAGGGGATGATTTTCGTACGCTCCGCCGCGTAAATATGCGGGGACAAACTCGTGACGTGGTACGCGATTCATCGCCACCAGGACCGCGGGGTCCAGCTGCTTCTCACCCAGGTCGCGTGCTTGCGCGTAATCTTCGATGTGTTCGAGCATCGCGGCGCGCTCGCTAACGTAGTTGTTTACGTCACTCTTAACCGCGGCGTCGCAGATAACCAGTCCACACAGCAGGGCATATGCTCCCGCGCGCGTGCGGCGTATCGCAGTGCGGGGCCCAGATCGTGCGCGCTTGAAGGTGAGGGGCCGAGCGGGGAATCGCGTGAGAAACATCTGACTGTGGGCGGCGCGTTGCTACGATTGTTACCTGAGCAGCGATCCGGCCGTTCCATGGCCGGAACGATTGCGTCAGAAAGCTTACAGATAAAGCAGGCAGAAACGCTGCCAGGTGCACCTTAGTTTCTACGCCGATGCCCAGGCACTGCACCAGCCCGCGGCCAGCACCATCTGGCCTTGCATGAGCTGGCAGGGACCCGACTCGCCGCCGCCGCCATAGTATTTGCAGTTGGCGCACGTCTCACCTTTGACGGTGGATTTCTCGACATATTTCAGCTGCTTGGCAACCTGGTCGCTGGGCGAGATAGTCTCCGCGGCGCGTGCGGGCGTGCGCAAAAGCACATTGGCAAGTGGAATGGCGACGACGCCGCCCAGGGCGAGTTTGATGGCGCGTCGACGACCGTGTGCAATGGATTGATCAGACATCACTAACTCCTCGTTGGCATCCATGTCGGATGGCCATTATTGTTTAACTTTGTTTAACTCAAGCCACGCCCATGACAGTCAAGCCACCAGACGCTCACGTCGATTTAAGCACACATCGGGCCACGAATCAGCGCAATACTCCACGTCGGGCGCGAAGCGTCAACCGCTCATCCGCCAATCATGACACCGCCGAAATCGACCAAAACGGCCGATGAACGCGCCATTAGCGTTGCCGGGCGGCTACGGGACCGGGTCGCGCGGTTTTTTCCTGCGATATAATCGCGGCATGAATGCAAAAATAATCTGTTCGTTCTTTGCGGTGCTGCCGCCTCTGTTGGCATGGGCCCCGCTCAGCGCCACCACTTTGAACCTGCCAGCCGAGAACGATGCACTGGTCGGTGAATCAAAATCTACCGTCGCACGCTATCAGGACACGCTGATCGACATCGCGCGGCATCATGGCCTGGGTTTCGATGAAATTCGTCATGCCAACCCGGGAGTCGATGCGTGGTTGCCTGGCGAAGGAACGCGGGTTGTTTTGCCGGCGCGGCATATTCTTCCGGATGCGCCGCGCGAGGGCGTCGTAATCAACGTCGCTGAAAAGCGACTTTATTATTATCCCCCCACGCAAGCCGGCGAGCAGCCGCGGATCGTGACCTATCCGGTGAGCATCGGACGCGGCGAGTGGCAGACGCCTCTGATCACGACCAGCGTCATCTCAAAAGTAAAGGATCCGACCTGGTATCCGCCCGAGTCCGTGCGTAAAGAGCATGCGGCCGATGGCGATCCACTGCCCAACGCAGTGCCGCCTGGTCCAAAGAATCCGTTAGGTGGATTTGCGATGAGGCTTGGTCTTCCCAGCTATCTTATTCACGGCACCAACAAGCCTTTTGGCATCGGTATGCAGGTCACCCACGGTTGTATCCGCTTGTATCCGGAAGAGATCGAAGCGCTGTTCGACGCCGTACCGGTAGGCACGCCGGTGCGCATCGTCAATCAGACTTACAAGGCCGGCTGGCATCAGGGCGAGCTTTATCTTGAAGTGCATGCGCCATTGTCCGATGGCAAGGATTCCGCGCCGGCGCAAAATTTGACGCCTGTCGTCGCACAGATTATCGCGGCGACCAAAGCCCAGCCCGGGTATGAAATTGACTGGGGCAAGGTGCGGACCCTTGTACGCGAACAGGCTGGAGTCCCAATTGCGGTGGGGCGCGGCGGGGAGACGCCGACGCCATTAAATTCGGTGGCGCACACAGAAACGCATGACCAGGGCCAGGCGCAATAAAACTGCCAGATCGGGCTGAGCCCTATCGCGATATCCCCTGCGTCAACATTCCCCTACATCGATATCATGGGGGTTCTGTGGGTGTCAGGTTCCGCGGCGAAGGTTATTTTTGCTGTGATCTCTGGAACATGCGGTTCAGCCTCTCGGTATTCGCATCGCAGCACGACTCAGCCGCGCGCGCAGTCTGAGACGCCGCATTCGCGGTGCTCATCGCGCTATCCGCACTCTGTTGTGCCGAATCCGCGGTGCTCTGCGCCTGATCGGCGCTCTGCTGTGCGGACGCGGCGGCGGACTGAGCCTCTTCCGCCATCTTGCGCACTTCTTCCATACTGCCGCTGGTGGCGCAGCCCGCTCCAGTGACAACCACGGCTGCCAGCATGGCAATATTCAATGCCCGTGAGTAACTATGCTTCATTGGGTTCCCCTTTATAATGTCGCTTTCGAAATTGAAGAAATAACACGGCTCTCTCCTTTGCCATAATTCCGCCGCTACCTGCTGGCGCCATAATACTGTAAGGCGCATACTCACCGAAAGCAAACCAGCGCAATAACTTAACGGAGAATTATAAACCGTTCAGTTAACTTGGCTTCAATCTCAACGCCCAGCATCAATACCCACTTATTTAATGCAACACATATGTCTTTGAACTTGTTACATCCTGCGGTCAACCACTGGTTTCAGAACAGTTTTCCGGCACCCACCCCTGCCCAGCTTGAGGCGTGGCCCGCGATCAAGGCGAAGCGACACACCCTGATCGCATCGCCCACCGGCTCAGGCAAGACGCTGGCCGCGTTCCTCGCGGCCATCGATGATCTGACCCGTCAGGCCCTCGCGCATCCGCTGGAGGATTGCACCCAAGTTCTCTACGTCTCGCCGCTAAAGGCGTTATCCAGCGACATCCGCAGGAATCTCGACGCGCCGCTGTTCGGTATCCGCGAGGAGCTGATGATGAGCGGCTTGCCTGATATTGACGTCCGCGCGCAGGTGCGCACTGGCGATACCTCGCAGGCCGACCGCGAACGTATGCGGCGCAGGCCACCGCATATTCTCGTTACCACTCCGGAATCCCTCTATATATTGCTGACCTCCGATTCCGGGCGACGCATGCTCGCATCGGTACGCACCGTTATTCTGGACGAAATTCATGCAGTGGCCGGCAGCAAGCGTGGCGCACACCTGGCGCTGTCGCTGGAACGGTTACAATCGCTGTGTGCGCATCCGCTCATCCGCATAGGCCTCTCCGCCACGCAGAAACCCATCGAAAGCCTGGCAAGTTTTTTAGTCGGCGCTACCGGAGACGATTGCACTATCGTCGACATTGGCCATGCGCGCGCGCGCGATCTTGCGCTGGAGGTGCCGGGATCGCCGCTTACGGCGGTCATGGCGGGCGAAGTATGGACCGAAATCTACGACCGGCTGGCCGCGCTGGTCGATGAACATCGTACGACCCTGATTTTTGTCAACACGCGCCGTCTGGCAGAGCGGCTGGCGCGCCACCTTGGCGAGCGCGTTGGCAATGAAGCCGTCACGGCGCATCATGGGAGTCTCGCACGCGAACACCGGCTGGATGCCGAACAGCGCCTTAAAGCCGGCAAACTGCGCGCGCTGGTCGCGACCGCCTCGCTGGAGCTGGGGATCGACATTGGCGATGTCGATCTGGTCTGCCAGATCGGCTCGCCGCGTTCCATAGGCACATTTCTGCAGCGGGTGGGCCGCTCCGGCCACGCGGTGCTGGGCACGCCCAAAGGGCGTCTGTTCCCGCTTTCGCGCGACGATCTGGTCGAATGCACGGCGCTGCTGATGAGTGTGGCGCGGGGTGAGTTGGACACGCTGCGGTTAACATCGCGGCCGCTCGATGTGCTCGCCCAGCACCTGGTTGCCGAAGTCAGTTGCCGCGAGTGGCTGGAAGACGAGCTGTTTGAGCGGGTGCGCCGCGCCTGGCCTTATCGCGACCTTGCCCGTACACAATTCGACGCCGTGGTGGCCATGCTGGCCGACGGGTTTTCCACACGCCGGGGCCGCCGTGCCGCCTGGATACATCGCGATGCGGTCAACAAGCGACTACGAGCACGTCGTGGCGCACGTCTGACCACGATCATGAACGGCGGCGCCATTCCCGATCAGTTCGACTATAGCGTCATCCTGCAACCCGACGGCCATTCCGTCGGCACGCTGAACGAAGATTTCGCGTTCGAAAGTATGGCCGGCGATATCTTTCAGCTAGGTAATACGGCGTATCGCATTCTCAAGACCGAAATGGGCAAGGTTTACGTGGAAGACGCCAAAGGTCAGCCACCCAACATTCCATTCTGGTTCGGCGAGGCGCCGGGGCGCAGCCGCGAACTCAGCCTGGCCGTGTCGCAGCTACGCGCGGAGATGCAAACCCGGCTCGATGATGGCGGTATTGAAAACGTCACCGAATGGCTGGTTTCAGCGCACGGATTGACCAATGCTGCCGCGTGGCAACTGGTTCATTATCTCAGCAGCGCGCACGCCGCCCTGGGCGTTATCCCCACGCAGGACAAACTCGTTTTCGAGCGCTTTTTCGACGAAGCCGGGGACCAGCATCTGGTCATTCACGCACCTTTCGGATCCGCCATAAATCGCGCCTGGGG
>JACCYU010000157.1 GCA_013696315.1 Gammaproteobacteria bacterium
AGACACTCAAAGGCCTCACGCCCTACGAGTACATCTGCAAAATATGGACACAACAACCCGATCGATTCAAACTCGATCCAACCCACCATATGCCGGGACTAAACACCTAGGTAACCGCTGTATTCGAACTACAAGACGAGTAGCCCCCGCCGTGCAAATATCCGCCGCGCCCGGCTCGCGAGGCGTGGCTTATGATCTATCGCTGCCCGCCTGTCGGCGCTTTCTCTTGCCATGGCTGTACGGACGCGTCCGTACCTTTACGTTTTCTTTACGTTTTCCACTGGCTTTCTGAATAGCGTTTTTACGCGCCCGCGCCACACGCTGCGTGCATTGAGCGTTTTTGCCGTGCAAGGAGTGTTCGATGTCCGATTTGATCGTGCTGGTGAACTGCTGCCGTTATAAATGCCCTGAGCGGCGTCTGGATGGTAAATAATCGACGTACAGCCGTCGAGTCGCGCGACCCCAATGATACCGGTGTGGGCCGCGCACTGTCCCGAGGATAATTACGTCAAGGCAATCGTGGGAGCTGGCCAGCACCTAGCTGCAAGAGCTGTGACGACCGCGAAGAGCGCGTGCCTCTTCGTTTTTACGGGACAGTATTGGCGCACCGGGATAGAGGGTGGCTTACTTTTTCACGGTTAACCTTGCGGACCGTCGCTGTTGAGCATATAGCATTGCTCCGCAGCGCGTAGGGCGCGTACTACGCGCCCTACGGTTGCTGCTCGCGGATGTTTAACGCGTCGCGAATCGGGACTGCAGAATCGGAGACGAATGAACCTGGTGAGGAGCATACGGATGAAGAGGCCCGGCGACGTGCGCTTGCTGTTTCAGGGCGAACCCGCGGTAGGATTTACAGCCAACGAGTAACCCGCGGTGGCATCCTTGCTGCGCGGCTTACGCGCGCGTGGTGATGCATAATAGAAAACGGCGCCCCGTGGGGCGCCGCAAGACGTACAATTGTACTGCATGGATCGGCTAATCGTCGTCTTCAAACTCAACTTCGTCGGCGACGCCATCGCTCAGGTCATTGAGAAGATCATCTTTCACCTTAACCAGAGAGCCGGCCGTCAGTGCATTAAAAAAGTCAGCCGCCGAGGTGAGATCAGGGGCCTTCAAGTTCATGATCGAACGTAATATTGTCCGCAGTGCCGGTGACGCCGTCGTCGTCCACGGTGCCGGTAACCGCAACCACCATGCCGAGATCGAGGTCGCTTTCCAGCGCGTCGAGGTTGTCGTCTACGTTGAAAGCGGCCTCGTCTGTCTCGTCTCGACGCCATTGACGAACACGCTGCCAAAGCCTGTGATGGTGCCAGATGAACTGGAGGTCGTCGCGCTGCACCGCCACCGACCGCGTTAGTATTTTGCCCCCATCGCCACCACCGCCACAGGCAGCGACACCCAGGGCCGCCAGCAACGCGGCGCTCAGAGAAGTTAAAAGAAAAGGTCTTGACATAGAATCCCCCCAGGCACAGGTGCCGTGCGTCAATCGATTTATTGTGCTCGCGCGCCGCTCGCAGGCGTCGTTTTTTACTCAATCAGGATAGTGGTTCAGTTTGCCCGGCTGTGCGGGGAACCGTGACTGGTATCAAAATGTCCATAAGCGGCACAACCCGCCGGCACTTAAGACCTCTCGTACGAGTCGATCTTCAACCAGAGGGCTGTTTCGCGAAGCGCTGCGCGTGAGTAAAATTGCGCGTTCCATGACAGTCGTTCCGAAATTACTCCTTGGTCTCCTCGCGCTCGCGATTGTGCTGGCCGCGCTCGCGATGCTGGTGCCTGCTCAGCAGCGTTCGGCGCTGCTCGCGGCGTTCAACCCATCACCAAACGGGACTGCCGAATCGGAGACGGACGAAGCCGGCGAGGATGAGGAAGAACCCCCGCAGCGCGCGCTGTTGTTCGACGGGGAACCCGCGGTAAAACTTACTCCTAAGGAGCAGCGCCGCAGCGGCATCCGTATGGCGCCGCTTGAACCAACGAGCTATCGGGCGGAAGACCGCGTCTACGGAGAAGTGATCAATATCCTGCCGCTGTTGCGGCTGCGCGCGCGATTCGAGCAGGCGCAAGCGGCGCTGGCGATCGCCGACGCGCGACTGCAGGTCTCCATGCAGGAATACGAGCGGCTGCGCGGCCTCAATGCGCTAGCCAGCGTGATTTCGGCCGGCCGCATGCGCCAGGCGCAGTCGCACTGGGAGGTGGATCAGGCGCAGCACTCGGCGTCCGAAGCGCGGATCGCCAACCTTCGCGCACAGGCCGTTCAACAGTGGGGCGCTGTGCTGACAGCCGCGACGATGGGCGCTGACTCCGAACGTCTTGCACGGCTCGCGAACCGTGATGACGTGCTGTTGCGGCTGTCGGTAACCTCTGGCGAGGCGCTTTCATCGGCCACCGACGCCTTTGTCGATGCCGCCGGCAATCGGCGCGAGGCACGCGAAGCACGGTTTATCTCGGTCGCGCCGCAAACCGACGCGCTCGCGCAGGGCGAGACGTTTTTCTTTGCCGCTCCCGCCGATGGCTTGCGTACCGGCATGCGTCTGAGTGCTTGGATCGCACGCGGCGACGAGTCGTCCGCCGGCTTGTTGATCCCCGGCGCCGCGGCGGTCTGGTACGCCGGAAGACCGTGGGCTTATGTGCGGGTCGATGACCAGCTGTTCGCGCGCCGCATGTTGCCGGCGGCGAACATCCCCGGCGGCTGGTTCGTGCGCGATGGGTTCAGTGCGTCAGAGCCGGTTGTAATCAGCGGTGGACAGATGCTGTTGTCGGAGGAGTTTCGCTGGCAGATCCCGGAAGAGGACGACGATTAGTGGCGCTGTCGCGGTTGCACAAGGCGCCAGTTTGCCGGTGGATACGACGCGCGCGAGGCGTGCGGCGTAGCGCTTCAATTTGTCGCAGCGACGCGGACGCCGTTCGCGCGGCGTGAGGGTTCCCGCGTTACAAAACACGGGAATGCCGCGCTAAATGCTGGCCGCCATCGTCCGCTTTGCGGTGCGGTTTCGGGGCGTGGTGGTGGCGACCGCCATGCTGTTGCTCGTATACGGCGGCTATCAGCTATTCCACGCCGGACTGGACATCTTCCCGGAATTTTCCCCCAAGCAGGTCATTATTCAGACCGAGGCGCCGGGGCTGGCCGCGGAGCAGGTGGAGGTGCTGGTCACCCAGCATCTGGAGAGCGCGCTTGGCGGGATCATCGACCTGCAAACGATAAGCTCGGAATCCATCCAGGGCCTGTCGGTGCTCACGCTCATATTCGAGGACGACACCGACATCTATCGCAACCGCCAGTTGGCCGCCGAGCGGCTCGCCATCGCGCGCGAGCGCCTGCCGGCAGGCACGGGTCCGCCGGTGATTGTGCCATTATCGTCTTCGTCGGCGACCGTGATGACCATCGGCGTGACCTCACAAAGCCGCAACCTGATGGACTTGCGCACGGTTGTGGACTGGACCCTGGTGCCGCGGTTGATGAGCGTGCCGGGCGTGGCGGACGTCAACATCTTCGGCGGCGACGTGCGTCAATTGCAGGTGCAGGTGCGCCCCACGCGACTGCACAAATATCGCCTTTCGCTGCAGGAGGTCGCAGTAGCGGTCAGTCAGGCGGCCGGCACGCCGGGGCTTGGCGTCGTCGCTAACGAAAACCAGCAGTTGGCCATCCAGGTCGCGGGCCAGGCCGACTCAGCGCGGGCGCTGCGCGAGCTCGTCCTGAAACGGCACCGCGGCGCGAACGTGCTGCTGGGTGACATCGCCACAATCACCATGGCCGCGGCTCCAGCCATCGGCGCGGCGCAGATTATGGGCGAGCCTGGTGTGGTCATGATGATCATCGGGCAGTACGGCGCGAATACCTTTACGGTTTCACGGGATCTGGAGGCCGCGCTTGCGGAGTTGGACGACATCTTCGCGCAGGAAGGCGTCACTCTGCATGGGGATCTGTTCCGCCCGGCCAGCTACATCGAAAGCTCGCTTTCCAGTATCGGCGGGCACCTGCTCATCGGCGGCGCGCTGGTTGTGGCGGTGTTGTTGATCTTTCTATACAACGCGCGCACCGCGCTCATCTCCACCGTTGCGATCCCGTTGTCGCTGCTGAGCGCGGCGACCTTGCTGGTCAATCTGGGCTTCAGTCTCAACATCATGGTGCTGGGCGGTCTCGCCATCGCGCTGGGCGAGGTGGTGGACGACGCCATCATCGACACCGAGAATATCTTCCGACGCTTGCGGGAAAACCGCCGCCGCGTATCGCCAGAGTCGATCGGCGACGTGATCTTCAAGGCCTCGATGGAAGTTCGCGGCTCGGTCGTTTACGCTACGTTCATCGTGGCGCTGGTGTTCGTGCCGCTGCTGACTCTGGGCGGTGTCGCGGGGCGGCTGTTCGCGCCGTTAGGTGTAGCCTATATCCTCGCGATTATGGCCTCGCTGGTGGTGGCGCTCACCGTCACGCCTGCGCTGTGCTGTCTGCTACTGGGCAACGGGCGCTACGGCCACGACGACCCGCCCCTGATCCGTTGGCTGAAGCCGCGCTACGCGAATGTGCTAACTGCGATCAACCGCAAGCCGCGCACGGCGATGACTTTCACGGCCATAACCCTGGCCGCCGGACTGTCGATATTGCCGTGGCTTGGTGGCGAGTTTCTCCCCGAGCTGCGCGAGGGTCACTACATGGTGCACACGGCCAGCGTGCCTGGCACCTCGCTGGACGAATCGATCCGCATTGGTTCTCGCCTCACCGAGCGGTTCCTGGACATTCCCGGTGTAGTGTCGGTATCGCAATGGGCCGGTCGGGCGGAACGCGGCGCCGACACTTATGGCAGCCATTACAGCGAGTACGAGGTCGAGCTGACGCAGCTCTCCGGTACAGCGCAGCAACGGGTATTCGACCGGCTGCGCGCGATTCTGGAGGATTTTCCAGGCATCGTGTACGAGGCCAATACATTTCTGATCGAGCGCGTGGATGAGACCATTTCGGGGTACACCGCCCCGGTGGTGGTCAATATCTACGGCAAGGGCCTGGATGAACTGGACGCGCTGGCGCGGCAAGCCGCCGCCGCCATCAGCGCGATCGACGGCGCGCAGGCCGTACAGGTTCGCTCGCCACCCGGTACGCCGCTGGCGCGCGTGCGTCTGATTCCCGCGCGACTGGTCGATCTCGGCGTGCGTCCGATGGCGGTAATACGCGCGCTCCAGATTGCTTACGAAGGCGCGGTAGTGGGCAGGGCTTTCGAGGGCAACCGCGTGTTCGATGTCGCGGTTTCGCTGCACCCGGCGTACAAGCGCAATCCGCGTGACATCGGTCAGTTACCGATCAAGACCCTGGACGGGGGCATCGTGGCGCTTGCTGCGCTCGCCGCTGTCGAGCAGGGCAGCGGGCGCTATTCAGTATTGCACCGCGGCGCGCAGCGGGTCCAGACCGTAACCGCCGATGTCGAGGGCCGCGATCTCGCCTCGTTTTTCACTGAACTCAAGACCCGCGTGGACGCGGAAGTCGATTTCAGTGCCGACACGTATCCCGAATACACCGGCGCGGCCGTCGAGCAGACCGCGGCGCGGAATGAACTGATCGTGCATTCGCTGTTCGCGGGCGCTGGCGTGCTGGTCCTGATCTACGTCGCGCTGGGATCGTTGCGCCATGTGTTGCTGATTCTCCTGAACATACCGTTTTCGCTGGTGGGCGGCGTGATCGCGGCGTTGGCGACGGGCGGCGTGCTGTCGGTGGGCTCAATGGTGGGCTTCGTCACCCTGTTCGGCATTACCGTGCGCAATTCCATCATGCTCATTTCGCATTTCCAGCATCTCGTTACAAACGAAGGCATGCGCTGGGCGCCGGAGACCGCGCTGCGCGGCGCGCAGGAGCGGCTGACTTCGATTCTGGTGACCGCGCTGGTCACGGCGCTGGCGATGTTGCCGATCGCCGTGGGCAGCGACAACCCGGGGCGCGAGATCATGGGGCCGATGGCGGCAGTCATCATCGGGGGGCTGGCGTCTTCCACGGTGCTCAATCTCCTGATTATGCCCGTTCTCATGCTGAGATACGGGCGCTTCGAAGCGAGCCCTGAGGAGACGCTGGAGTTCCGCTCCAGTAAATAATTGCCCACGAAACGTTATTGCACGCCCGTTAAGTGGCATAATTCTCGCTTGACTTCGTGGCTGAAAGCCTTCAGGCCTGCTGAAGACGAGAACTGGGGCTTATAGAGTAATCAGCCATGCGCAAACTCCCGGCATTGATTTACAAGCTTATCTCCATACTGCCCGCCATCGCGCTCGCCGCCTGCGGTTTTGTCGACTCCGGTGGTTCGCAGGGCGTCAACGTTGACCCCAACAACCGCATCGAGAACGAGAACGTGCCGATCGTGCTCGATGCGACGGTGCTGGTCGAAGCGCCTGAAAGCAAAACCTTTACCTGGATGCAGATCAAGGGGCTGCCAGTGCAACTGAGCGGCGCTAACAGCGCGCGGGCTCGCTTCACCACGCCGGTGGTCGAGCAGCGTACCGTCCTGGTTTTCACGCTTAGCGCCGCGGACGAATTCGGCGCTTCCGAGTCCGAGAACGTCACGGTTACCGTCAACGACGCCCCGACGGCCAATGCTGGTCTGGATCAAAGTGGCCGGCCAGGTGCGCAGATCACGCTCAATGGCGGCGCCAGCGCGGATACGGATGGCTCGCTTACCTATGCGTGGCAACAAATTAGCGGCGTCCCTGTGCAAAGTCCGGCGGCCTTCAATGCGACGCAGCCGACATTTATCATTCCAAGCGCGCCCGCTGGCGCCGCATTAGTTTTTCGACTGATCGTAACGGATGATAATGGCGCCACCGCCAGCGATACCGTCACGATCACCGTGCTGGCGCCTCCACCGCCCCCACCGCCCCCACCGCCGCC